>CAZJFS010000021.1:17181-41161 GCA_964545075.1 uncultured bacterium | reverse complement strand
CGATTGGTCCATCACAAGTTTGAGTCCTTTCGCTTCGACTCGCGCGCGAAGCATGTCGATGAGATCGCGCGTGAGTTCGCCGAGATCGAAATCGGTCACTTCCGCTTCTATTCTGCCCGCCTCGATTTTTGCGATATCCAGAATATCGTTGATGATGGTAAGAAGATGTTCGCCGGACTTGATTATTATATCCAGATTTTCTTTTTGCTTCGGCGTGACGTTTGAATCGCGCGACATGATGTGCGCGAACCCGAGTATAGCGTTCATCGGTGTGCGAAGCTCGTGCGACATATTCGCCAGAAATAACGATTTGGCCCGATTGGCCGCTTCCGCCGTTTCCTTGGCCACGGCAAGCTCCGCGGTCCTCTCTTTTACCAGTTCTTCAAGATGTTCGCGATGCTTGAGCAACTCTTTCTCGGCGCGTTTTTTTTCCGTGATATCGGTGGATATGCCGCAGAGAGCGTAAAAATTACCCGCGTTATCTTTAAGCGCGACCTTGATGGTCTGATAAGCGTGCGCTTCGTTGCCGATAAACGCCTGTTCTTCAAGTTTCATGGCCTGGCCGCTCTCGAAGACCTTGCGGTCATTTTCCATGAATCCGGAGGCTATATCACGCGGAAAAATTTCCATATCGGTTTTTCCTTTGACTTTTTCGTTGGTGGTTTGGAACAATTCGGCCCACTGGCGGTTAACGAAAAGATAGCGGCCGGCCCTGTCCTTCATATATATCAAAGCCGGTGAATTATCGAGTATGCCCTTAAGCTGTATGGCGAGTTTTCGTACGGTGCCGCCGAAATATCGGCTGAGAAAGAATACTATGAAAATAGATATGACCGTCAGGATCGTTATAAAGACGAGCAGTTTGACGAGATTTTCCCTCTGCTCCGCGCGGACCTCTTCGACGTTGATACCCAGGCGCACCACGCCGATGATCTCTGAATCAAATCCTCCCCGGTAAGGAAGGATGACCTCCTTGATCATTTTGCCTTTATGCAAATGTTCGTCGACGACCAGTTTTTTTGTTTTAAGGCATTCGCTTGCGAATTTCCACTCGTCGTCGGTTACGCGCGTATCGTTGAGCGCCGGATCGCTGTGAGCTATGATAAGCCTGTCGGGGGATTCGACCGATATTGATTCCAGCTCCGGCACCCTCGCGCGCATCTGCTCGACGAGCAGGCGCGTATGATGCTTGCCTGAAAAACTGATCCTGGCGATCGATTCGTTAAGTGTTGCGGCTAACGCTCCCGAAAGACGATTTTCTTCCTTATTCAATAGCTGGACATAGAGAAAACAAGCCGTGACGGTAGCCGTCAGCATTAGCACGAGCACGACCGCCAGGCTCAGGCCTAGTTTCTGATCAATATGCCCGAAATCAGTGGATTGCTGTTTGGACATGTTTTATCTCCCGGACCTTAATACTTGATTATGCGCAGTTCTCCAAGCCATTCGGGTGAAGCGCTTTTCCAGCTTTTTTTGAACTCCTTCGGTATCGGACCCTGCCAGCCCGGATATAACTGCAAAGTTTCTCTGGTGATCGGGAAAGTCGGAACCAGCGCGTGATAAGGAGTTTTTTCTCCCGTTAAGATCGCGTAAGCGGCTTTTATGGCCTCGGCGCCAAGGGGGCCGCAGAACTGGGCCGAATCGATGACCGTCAATCGCCCCTTTTTAATGTTTTCAATCGATCGCGGATCGCCGTCTATAGTCGCTACGATTATTTCGTCGCGACCGGCTTCGGCGAGGCCGTTAACGATTTCGAGACCGCCTCCGTCGTTGACCGTGAAAACGACGTCTATATCGCCGCGCTTCGGAAAATCGCGCAGGATGTCGGCCGCCGCTTTACGGCCGCTGACGGGTTCTACCGCCTGATATGAATTGCGGATCTTATACGGACGTTTGGACCGGCTTAAGGCGTCGAGAAAACCGTTAACCCGTTCCACGGTGGATGAAACATGAGGATATTCTACGAGTATGACGCTTATGGTATTGCCTTCCGGGAATTTTGACGATATATATTCGCCGTCGAGATATCCGGCCTGATAATTGTCCGAAGTGCGGAATGCGGACAGGATGCCGCCGCTGATATATTGATCATAGGCTACGACCGGTATTCCAGCCTTGTTTGCGGCTTTTAGCGGATCGGCGAGGGCTGCGTTGTCGGTAGGCTGGACCACGATTATGTCGGCTTTCGCAGCCACCAGTTCGTTCATCTGGCGCACCTGGTTTTCTATTCCGGTTGCGCCGTCGCCGGCTACCCGTATTTGTAATTTCAGAGTGAGCCCGCCCTTTTTTATCGCTTCTTTATTTATTCTGGCGGCTTCTTCCTCGAGTCCGTCGCTCATGGCGACCTGGCCGGCTATGTTTTGCGACCAGTACAGGACTCCGACGTTTTTTTCAGCCGCTTCCGCGGGCTCGGCGAATGAAAAAAAAGAAATTAAAAGCGCCGAAAGAATTTGAAATGTAACGATGACTGCCGGATACGCATATGACGAAAAGGTTCCGCTCCCTTCCGGGATTTTATGCCGGCGGGGAGGGAACGCTCTATTTATTTTTCTTTTAAAATTTCTTTTGGATTGAAGCCGATTGATTGTTCGGCCGTTTAAAGCTGAAGTTTTCGCGTTGTCGAGATCATATAAATTTTCGAGGATTTTCGATTTTATAAAATTCAAATCCCGACACGCTCCTTTGGTTTGAAATTGAGAAAAATCAATATGGATGGCGCTTTGAAAACGACCGTGAACGAAGGGCCGGCCGCTAATTAATATACAACAAAACCCGCTATTTGTCAATGCGGGAAAAATGAAAGGCGAAACCTTGCGGAACGCTTCGGAAATACTTGTTTGGTTATGCCTTCATATCAATGATGGTGCCCAGATTTTTATCCTGAGCCTTCATGATTGATACGTTAGCCGCAACCTCCGTTTTTGCGGTTTTGGCGTCGACGGCATTTTTTACGAGACTGGTTTCGGAAGCGTTACTTTTATCGAATTTTTGAAACGCCATGTTGATGGCGTTCGAATTAGCCGGATTTATCATAGTCATAATGACCTCCCGGGCGGAGCCCTGAAAAAGACATTGCGCCGAGCTTTAAAGCGCTTCTTTTAGTAATTATATGAACAAACGATGTTTTTGCGATTAATTTTGTCCACTTAATTTCAGTATAAGCCAAAACGCTTTAAAAGTCAAGAATCATTTTATTGGGTGTTTATCTGGTTTTTAAGGGAGCCGTTTGTGGTGATCGGGTCGTTATTTCATATCGCTCGATGCCAATAGCCTGTCCGCCATTCATCAATGAACGGTATTGTTTTGGTTTTAGCGCCGGATGGGATCGAAGCTAACCGTAAAAACCGTGATTTGAATTTTAAATGAAAATGTTATATAATGAACTTGAAGATAGTGGATGCGTAAACGAAATTTAACAAAACAGAAGGAGGCAGCCATGCCTAAAGAAATGAAAAAGTGCGCCTGCTCATGCGGCAGCGAAAATTCCGCCGAAAAATGCAGTGACGAAACCCCCGCGGCTAAAAGCAGTCCGGAAGAAGTGAAAATATCCGAATTAATACATGGCGGCTATGAGGAAGAAAATGATAAAAAAGCAGCCGATCTATGGCTTAATGCGTGGAACAAAATCGTGAAGGCGCACGGCGGAAAAAAACACGATTTTTATACATTGTGCGAAACTTTTCACGTCAAATTTTCGATGGACGCATATCAGTGGCTCGAGGATATGGATGAAATGTTCTCGGAAATACTGTGCGACGACGAAAAATATTTTCAGAAATGGATGAAATTCCAGGCTGAGCTGCTTGAAAATTTCACGGATATCGACGAAGACGTGCTTAAGGACGTTAAAACTTCGTTTGCGCTAAACCATTTCAAGATTGGCGACGCGGCCGGCGGCGATAAGATATTCGCCGAACTCATAAACCAGTTTCCCGAAGACGACCTGCTATATCTCTACTGGTCGGAGCCATACGAGGAAGAGGCCGGCGGATACGAAAAGATCCCGGCGGATTACAATAAGGCTCTCGGAATACTTCAAAAAGCGCTGGATGAATCGGACCGCGACAATCTTGAGGAGATCGAGGACGCCATGAAGGCCCTCAAAAAGAAGATCAAGAAAAACTAATATTAGCGGATAGGACTATACACCCCGCCGCTTTTGAATTTGCGATATTGTCGCGGATCCATCGGCGGGGCGAAAAGTTATGCGCAAGCGAGTTCCGGCTAAGGGGCCTTTCGCCCGCCAGACCATCTTTTCATATTACAAGAAAAATTTAAGATTTACTTTGACGGCCCGCGCTTGTTTTATTTTAAGCGGTGCAAGGGACCGGCATATCGCGAAACTCGCCGTTCGGGCTTTTCATTAATTTTGTTCGGAGTAAAAAAAATATTTGATAACTGACGCGGAGAAAAACAAAAAGGAGTTTTTGGTTATGAACGATATCCGGCGGGTCAAAAAGATTGTGACAGGCGTAAAGGCGACTGACGGAGCGGGTGTCAGGCTGACAAGAGTTTTCGGGAACGGCGACGTCAAGGATTTCGATCCGTTTCTTATGCTGGACGCTTTTGATTCGCTGAATCCGGACGATTATACTAAAGGTTTTCCATGGCATCCTCACAGAGGGATAGAAACGATCACATACCTTGTAAGCGGAAAAATAGAGCACGGCGACAGTCTTGGAAACAAAGGCTGCATCCTCGATGGCGGCTGTCAGTGGATGACGGCGGGGAGCGGCATTATTCACCAGGAAATGCCCAAACCGTCGGAGCGGATGCTGGGCGTTCAGCTATGGCTTAATCTGCCTTCAAAGGACAAAATGACCGTTCCGAAATATAACGATATTTTAAAATCAGACGTACCTGTAGTGGATGACGGCGATCATAAGATACGCGTTATCGCCGGAACATATAAGGGAACATCCGGTGCGTTTGCCGGAGAATATGTTAAACCCGCGTTTTTGGATGTGCAGTTAAAAGCCGGCCGCGAGTGGTCTTTTGTTACCGGCAATGATTCTACTTTATTTATTTACATTTTCGAGGGCGCCGGCCGCTTGGTTTCTGGCAGCGACGAACTTATCGCTGAGAAGCATGCCGTCTTATTTGGCGCGGGGAAAACATTTTGGATAAAAGCGGCTGATATGGGCATGAGATTTTTGCTGCTCGAAGGAAAACCTCTTAAGGAACCCGTGGCGTGGGGCGGACCGATAGTTATGAACACGCAGGAGGAATTGGACCTGGCTTTCAAAGAACTGGACGATGACACTTTTATCAAATAGCTTATTTTGCCGGCTTATATGCGATAATGGTAACGGGAAAGCCGTCTTCGCGGCTGCTTGTGCTCCGAATGCCCGGAACGAGGATTTTGGCATATCGATCGTGCAGGCGCTGAAATAGAAAACATGAAATTTATAATAAGGAAAATGGAGCGATAATGAAAAAAACTCTCGTGAAATATGTTTTCGTGATTGTAATTGGTTATTTGACCTTATTCGCGTTCAGACTAATATACGGATATTTGAATGTATCGGAACGGACGTTTCAAAACGTCATTAATGAATTCGCTGTCGATTCCAGGAGCGTCGTAAGAAATTACGCGAGTGAAAAAAAGGTCCTTAAAAATGAAAAAACGGTTCAGATCAACGCCAATCCGAATATTTCGGTCGATCAAAAATATGAAAAGGTCGCTTCGCTGGCATCGAAAACCACTGATTTCACTTCCGACGAAGTCGCCTTAAGAAAGCGCATCAATGATTGCGGAGCGCTGATTCAGTTCGAACAGAACAGCGGTCTTGCGGACAACAGAAGGCTGCATCTGATCATCGGAGTTCAGCCGGAAAAGTTCGATTTTCTTGTCAACGAGATCAATAAGATCGGTTCCGTTATTTCTATAGAGATAAACAAAATAGATAAAACGAGCGAATATAAAAGTCTGAAGGCCAACCGTATGTCATTGGAAAAGTCCAGGACCTCACTCGAAAATCTCAGGAAATTAAACGGGTCGGTCCAGGAAATGATCGAACTGGAAGGCAAGATACTTGAAAATGAACAGGCGATGCAGAAACTTGGCGTTCAGCTAAAAGAGTTCGACGAGGAGTGCGAATTCTGCACGATAAAATTTACGCTGGCGGAATATAAGGAAGCCATAAAAGCTGAAATATCGTTGATGCACAGGATCAAAGTGGCTTTTGAATGGTCCATCGTCTATTACGTTTATTTTCTTGAAATGGTGTTTTTGGCTTTGCTTATATCTTTGATTTTTATTATTATCATCGGAAAACTCAAATGGCTCCCGGATTATATAAATCAATTCAATAAATAGCGGGCGGCCCGGTCGCGAAATATTATCGGTCGGGGCGCGCTCTCGGGATGGAAGACGAATATGGCGAGGCGCCGGCGCAATTTGAAAAAGCTAAAGCGTTAAAGTCCGATATCTCGAAGTACCGTTATAAGCCGGGCGTTGTTCTTGAAAAACTTGTTAGAAGCGATGAAGCGGAAAAACAATACGCCAGGGCTGAAAAACACGGCCGAAATGATTAAACCGTAATTTTAATTTTTGTGAAAATTACCCCAGCCGAGCTTGGTGCGCAGGATGTCGAAAAAATTGTTCTCATCGAATTTTATGAGGCTGGCGTGATATGGCGAGCGCGAAAAGTATATCGCGTCTTCCTTTTGAAGCATGAACGACTGCTGGCCGTCGGTCGAAACCGACGATGCCCAGTCTGATTTTTCGTTGACCTTGATTTTTACCGTTTCGGGTACTATGAGCGGCCTCGAAGCCAGCGTGAACGCGGATATCGGAATGAGTAAAAACGCGGGAAGCTCGGGCGATAAAATAGGCCCGCCGCATGAAAGCGAATACGCGGTCGAACCCGTCGGCGTTGAAATTATGAGGCCGTCGCCGCAGTATTTGTCGACGAACTTTCCGTCTATGAACACTTCTGAAATATTCATTTTTGAGGATGATTCGCGTCTTATGACGATCTCGTTCAATGCGTAAAATGTGGCGACGATCTTTTTCGCGCGCTCGACCTCGCATTTTATCATGAGGCGCCGCTCGACTGAATAATCATCTTTTTTGAATATTCTGTTTATGGAATCTTTATAGTCTTCCGGCATTACTTCGGCGAGAAATCCAAGGTTCCCAAGGTTTATGCCGAGTATTGGAATGTTGTGTTCCGATACGGCGCGCGCCGCTGAAAGTATGGTGCCGTCGCCGCCGAGGACGATCGCCAGTCCGATCTTTTCTTTAATGAAATCGTGCTGTTCGATCGCCCGTACTTCGCCGTCGCCGCATATCTTCTGCGATGCCAGAAAGCTAGCCGTCGCGCCGTCCGCGAATATCTGCGAACCGTTTTGACTGATGAGCGATATTATATCCTTGAGATAGGCGAATTTTTCAATTCTTTTAGGGTTAATTATTAAAAAAACCCTTTTTATTGCTGACATGCTTACCATCGCTTGCGTATTTTACATTCAGTATTTCAGCCGCTATGGAAACGGCTATTTCGGCGGGCGTTTCGCCGCCAAGATCGAGCCCTATGGGCGCGAACACGCGTTTTAATTTGGATTCCGGATGCCCTTTTTCAAGAAGCTCTTTCATGCATGCCGCTACTTTTGAGCGGGAACCGATCATGCCGATATAAGCGAATTCCTCGAGACTTTCCAGAATGAAATTTAAAACCTTGCCGTCCGAATATTCGTGGCCGCGCGTCACGATTATCATGTAATCGGCGGGCGAAAGCTTTAACAGGTCCGCGGAGCCCGAAAGGTCGGCCGGTTCGTATCCGGAAATCTCGACCGTTTTGCAGTTCGGGAAGCGGTCCTGACCCAGATACTCAGGACGATCGTCGACGACCGTCACGAAAAAATCTAGAGTTCTTAAAAGCGGCGCGAGTTTGTGGGCAATGTGCCCGCCGCCGAATATGATCGCGCGCGCCGAAGACATATGCGGCTCCAGGAATATTTCAACCGAACCGCCGCATGAAAGAAGAAGTTCGGCCAGATCGAAGCGTATTCTCTGACATTCGTTTTTTTTCAGGGCTTCGACCGCTTTTTTCGCCGCTTCATGTTCGAGCGGTCCGCCGCCTATGGTGCCGATTATCGAACCGTCGGGGCGCACGACCATTTTAGAACCTATTTTTCGTGGCGTCGAGCCTTCGCTTTCGATTACCGTCACGAGCGTGAAGGCCGCGCCTTCCGATTTGAGTCTGGATATTTCGTTATAAATCTCGTTAAGTTCCATTATTTCAACACCAGTTTCTCTATAATTTCGCGGAATAATTCTCCGCACATAGCGCGCCTGTATTTTTCATCGGAACGCACGTCCGTGATCGGGCTGACCTCGGCGAGAAGCATTTCAGTGGCTTCATTTATCATGTTTTTATTTATGGTCTGTTTCAAAAGCATGAATTTTTCAGTTTTTACCGCCCTGATGACGCGCGGGGCGACCGAACCGAGAGCTATTTTGATGTCGTTTAATTTCAGCGAACCGTTCGAATGCTTTTCGTAATGAAGCGAAACGGCAGCCGACACCTTCGATATGGCCATGCCCTTACGCTGGCCGAGGCGCATCCATGCAGATCTGTAATTCTCGAATTTGGGGATGATGATCTTCGTTATGATCTCGTTAGGCGCAAGGACGGTTTTTCCGGGTCCCAGAAAAAAATCCGAAAGCATGATCTTGCGGTTGGAATCAACCGAGCGCGTTTCGATTTCAGCGTCAAATGCCATAAGGGCCGCAATGCTGTCGCCGGCCGGCGAGGCGTTTCCTATGTTGCCGCCGATCGTTCCTAGGGCGCGTATCTGAGGCGAACCGATAACCGAGACGGCGTCGGTAATCGCGGCGTAATTTTTCTTGAAAGGCTCATAAGCAAGGACCTGCAAGTGCTTCGCCGTGGCTCCGATTATGTAAGTGCTTTTGTGCTCCTCGATCTTTGAAAGCTCGGAGAGCCTGGATATATCGACTAAAACTTTCGTATAGTTGGGATTGTCCTTGAGGCGCACCAGGACGTCGGTGCCGCCGCATAAGAACCTGTAGGGTTCCTTGAGGCTGTTTATGACGTATAGCGTTTCGTTTAATGATGACGGCGTGAGGACTTTAAAATTTCTAAGCATATACTGCCTCTCTCCTTACTTATTTAATTCTTTCGCGGCTTCATGTATCGCGTCGACTATTCTGACATATCCGGTGCAGCGGCAGAGGTTGCCTGAAAGGCCCTCCATTATCTGTTCATTCGTAGGATTTTTGTGCTTTTTCAGAAGCGCGTACGATGAGACGACCATTCCGGGCGTGCAGAAGCCGCATTGAACGGCGGTTGCTTTTATGAAGGCGTCGATTATAGGCTTAGCTTTTTCATCGGATTTAATGCCTTCTATCGTCAGCACTTTTTTTCCGGTGAGCGATGTGCACAGCACGAGGCACGACGCGACGATATCGCCGTCCATTATAACTGTGCAGGCGCCGCACTCGCCCATGCCGCATCCTTCCTTCGAGCCGGTGAGCCGGAGCTCGTATCTTAAAATATCCAGGAGCGTATAATGGCACGGAACGTTAAGCGAAATATCTTCGTCGTTAACTTTGAATTTTACGGCGACCGTTTCGAACGGTTTCGCGTTTTCTTCGGAAAAGTTTTTGAACGGCATTTATTTTACCTCGCTTTTGTTTTCTGAATTTCTTTTGCTTTCAAGCGCTTCCCATATTTTTTCAGGAAGCACGGGAACGTGGCCGAACTGGTGGCCGCACGCGTTTGATATGCCGTTCGCGACCGCCGCGACTATGGGCATGAGCGAAGGCTCGCCGAGGCCTTTTGCGCCGTAGGGACCGTCCTTGGATTTTTCCTCGACGAAGAACGATTTGACTTCAGGCATGTCCATTACCGTCGGCGCCGTATAAGTCGAAAGGCCGAGGGATTTAATATATCCTTTTTCGCTGACAAGGTTTTCCATTATGGCGTAGCCCAGGCCCTGAGCCGCGCCGCCTTCTACCTGAGCCGCGCAGAGCGCCGGATTCACTACCTGGCCGACATCATGTACGGACGTTATTTTATTTACTCGCGTTTCGCCCGTCCTTCTGTCGACTTCGACCTCAGAGACGGAAGTGGCGTATGAATATACATAATATGGTTCACCCTGGCCGGTTTCCAGGTTATAGTCGGTCTTGGGCGATACGTAGAAACCCATTTCGGAAAGCCCTATATTTTCCATGTAGCATTTTTTTACGACTTCCTGGAATGTCACGGCGTTGCGGCTGTCCTTGATGTTGTAAAATTTATTGTGTTTCGCCATTACCTGCGCGGGCTTGATCTTAAGCATTTCCGATGCCTGCGCTATGAGTTTCTGGCGCAGTTTATTGGCCGCGTCTAAAATAGCGTTGCCGCTCATGACGGTCGTTCTCGAAGCGACCGTCGGGCCCGAGTCGGGAATTATATTTGTGTCGACGTTTTTAAAATTGATGGCCGTGATCTCGCATCCGAGCGCTTCGGATGCGATCTGCGCGAGAACGGTGAGCGCGCCCTGACCCATGTCGACGTTTCCGACGCATAGCGTGACCGATCCGTCTTTCCAGATCTGGACGTGGGAGCCGGCCTTGTCCATGAACCAGCCTTTCGCGCCGAGATTCATTCCGTAGAATATCGATGATACGCCAAGGCCCTTGAACGTTTTGCGCGTCGCGTCCGCGTTCCATTTTTCGAATTCCTTGCGGCGCTTGTCGTAATCGCTCTCTTTTTTAGCTTTGTCGATGGTTTCGATGAGGCCGCAGGATTCCTTGATTTTGTGGCTGCTTACTGTGAGCGCCCCTTTTTTCACCGCGTTGTTTTTTCTGAATTCGAATGGGTCGTAACCCATTTCGTTGCATATGATATTGATCATCGATTCCATAGCGTAGATAACCTGAGGAGTTCCGAATCCGCGGTATGCGCTGCACGGAACTTTGTTCGTATACAAACCGACGATGTCGCCGCAGACGTTAGGTATAACGTAAGGGCCGCCGAAATGAACGGATGTCCTGAAAAGGACTATCGTGGACATGGTCGTGTACGCTCCGCAATCGCCTAAAACTTTCACTTTCAGCGCGTTTATCCTGCCTTTTTTCGTAATGCCGACCTTATATTCCATTTTCATCGGATGGCGTTTCGACGAGATCATAAGGTCTTCGCCGCGGTCGAGTATCAATTTCACGGGTTTTTTCAGGATGAAAGCCGCGAGCGCCGCTTTGGCCGCATATTCCGAAGGGACGTCTTCCTTGCCGCCGAAACCGCCGCCGACAGCGCATTGTACGACGCGAGCCTGTGACAGAGGAATTCCGAGGGTCGTGGAAACCGCGCCCTGAACGTAGAACGGACACTGAATGCTCGCGTACACGGTGACGCCGTCATTTCCGGCCGGAACGCCTATGCAGCCCTGCGTTTCAAGGTAGAGGTGCTCCTGATAATTTATGGTGAATGTTTTTTCAAAAACTTTGAAGGATTTTTTAAAGGCATCATCGATATTCTCGCCTTTTCTGACCTTATAATGGCAGAGGGTGTTGCCTTTTGGGTGGACCTTTTTCTTTTCATCGAAAGATTCTTCGACGGTCAGGACCGGTTCGTATTGTTCGTATGCGATCTCTACGAGCTCGGCGCCCTGTTCGGCTATGCGTCTCGTGCTTGCGACTACAAGGGCTATCTGTTCGCCAACGAAACGTACGTATTCTTTAGCGAAAAGCGGCTGATCATCGACGACGCAACCTATTTTATTAAGGCCGGTTATATCATCGGCGGTTAAAACAGCTTCCACGCCGGGTAATTCAAGCGCCTTTTTTTTGTTTATGCTAAGTATTTTTCCAGAAGGTATTTTCGAATAGACCATCTTGGCGTGAAGCATGCCGTCGAAAGACAGGTCGTCGACGTATTTCGCGATGCCTGCGATCTTGTCGTAGGCGTCTATTTTGTCGACCGTTTTACCTACCACTGAATAAAGGCTCTCTTTTTTTCCTCTCATTTCAAGCTCCTTTGATTTTCTCATACTCGCCGGGCGTGTCGATGTTTAAGATTATCCCCGGATCGCAAACGTTGAGGTAAGCTATATCTTCGTTGTTGCTATTAATAATTTCACGAAGCGAAGAAGTATCCGCGAGTTCTAATATTTTTCCGATGTATGCGGACGATATGCAAACCGGATGGCCCCTGTGCATTTCAAAAGAAGGAATTACGATGCTTTTGGGTGAATTTAAAAATTCCTCTTTCAATTTTTTAAAAGTTTCCGGTTCAACCGTCGGACGATCTATTAATTGTATCATAAAACCGGAATAAAAATCAACGGATTTTTTTTCGCAAACTGCCGAAATTCCGCGCCTTATTGAAGAAAATTGACCCAGTTTGTAGGAAGCGTTCTCCGCGAATATTATTTCGGTATCAGACATGGTTAAAATGGCTGGCGGGTATGACGTTTTCAGGCGCGATTTCATGAGCTCGTATTTGTGACCCAGAACGACCGCTATGCTCTTTATGCCGGCATGAATAAACCCGTCGATCGCGCGCTCGATAAAGGTCCGGCCGCGGTATGTGAGAAGCTGTTTTTCAGTGCCCATGCGGGAACTTTCACCGGCCGCGAGGACCAGCCCGAATAATTCGTCTGGTCTTTTGTATGCGGAGGCTATGATTTTATTCATTTATTCACCAGTTCTTCTTATTTTTGGCTGATGTGTCGCCCAATCTTTTTCCTGAAGAGTAGCAGCGCGCCGAAAATTCCGGCGGCCCCCTGTATGACGTTCGGTATAAGAGAAGAGAGCGCTTTAGGTATTCCGAAAACGAATATCTGCATCAGAAAATAGCCGGCGACCATAAAAAGGGCCGCGCAGACTCCGGCTGAAAGCAGCCGCGCTTCGTTTTCAGCTTCGTTTTTATCTTCCCGGTATGAAAATATCGGAAGGCCCGCCATGGCTCCCTCGAGTCCTTTTATGATAAGCGTCATGAAATAGAAGGGATATCCGCTTAAAATATCGGCCATGGCTGAGCCGATGCCGCCAATGAAAGCGCCAGTTCTTGAACCGAGATAAAAACCGGAAAATATTATTATGATATCTCCCAGGTTTACGTATCCGCCGGTCAGGGGAGTGGGGATTTGAATGACGCGCGTCACCACCGCGGTAAGGGCAGTGATGACGCCCGTTAATATAGCTTTTTTATGGTTCATTTCACTATCTCTATTCCAGTTATATTTTTATCTTTTATAGCCGCGTTCGCGGCAAGATAAATTTGACTTTTTACATTTTTAACGCTTTTTTTACGGAAGCGAGGCTTGGCTCGACCACCGGCGGTTTTGTAGTGCAGGAAATGGCGGTGTTTATATCCTTGAGGCCGTTTCCGGTGACGACGATGGCAACGGACGCGTTCTGAGGCATCCTGTTCTCTTTTTTCATTTTTACGAATCCGGCGAAACCGGTTACTCCGGCCGGTTCGGCGAAAACGCCGGAATATTTTGGAAGAGTTTTAAGAGCGTCGAGTATTTCGGCGTCGGTAACGTCGATGAATTCGCCTTCTGAAGCGTAGACGGCGTTAAGGCCCTGATGCGAGGCGCGCGGAATGCCGACTGATATCGAATCCGCGACCGTTTCGGGGATCATATCGACGAGCTGCCTGCTTTTATTGTTTTTGAAGGCGCGCACGAACGGGTTCGAGCCTTCAGCCTGAACGCCTATGAGCTTTGGAACCTTTTCAATGAGCCCGAGGCTCATGAGATCGTAAAATCCTTTATAAATGCCGCCGATGATGCATCCATCGCCTACCGATACGAAAACGTAGTCGGGAAGCTTGCGTCCGGACTGCTCGAATATTTCAAGCGCGCAGGTTTTCTTGCCTTCGAGCAGGTAAGGGTTATAGCCGGTGTTACGGTTGTACCAGCCGAATTCCTTCGATGCCTCCATGCACAGGTCGAACGCCTGGTCGTAATTTCCGTCGACCATTAAAACATTCGCTCCGAAAAGAAGGAGCTGGGCGACCTTCGCGATCGGCGCGGTCTTCGGGACGAAAATATAAGTTTTTATTCCCATCTGGGCGCATATGCCTGAAAGCGAGGAAGCCGCGTTTCCCGTCGAGGCGCAGGTTATGATGTCCTTTTTGAATTCGAAGGATTTCGAGACGCCGACGGCGGAAGCCCTGTCCTTGAATGAAGCCGTGGGGTTCTGACCGTCGTCTTTTATGAAGATGTTTTCATGATTTAAGAATTTGGCGAGCCTTTCGGGTTTGTAATAAGGCGTCATTCCCACGCGCAGAGACGTTTTTGGCGTTTCCGGTGATACCGGGAGAATGTCGATATAGCGCCAGATATTGTTTTCATTATGCGCCGGAGGCTTCGAGATCTTCTTTTCAAAATCTTTTTTTATTTCGGCGTATTTATATATCACGTTCAAAAGCCCGAAAGGGCCGCATTGTTCACATGTGTACATGGCTTCGGCCGGCTCGTAACGCCTGCCGCAAAGAACGCACTTTAAATGGTCGATATTTTTATTCATAACGCATACCCTCATTATAAAATTTTATCTGTAGTAAGTGTATACCGTTTTTATGGCTGATACCATCGCGCCTTTTTCGTCGCGGTTAACGATGAAAACCACGTTGCCGTTCTCATCGTACTGATACGATTGAGTTGAGCTGGCGCCGCTCCGGTCGAACCGGTTCGCTTTTTCGACATGGCCTTTTCCGTCATATTTGAAGACGTTCCTGTCTTCGACCCTTCCGTTTGTGCCGTATGACGTTTTTTCAATGACGTTTCCGCGCGAATCGCATCTGTAAAGCAAACTTTTTTTTGAACTTATTTTCCCTGCCGCGTCATAGGTGATCTCGTCCACCGTGTTTTCATCGAAATTCATCCTGAATACGGTTTTGCCGTCGAGGCGGTCGCCCGGGCCGTATCTTTCAAGTTCTATAATATTGTTGAAATCATCATACTTATAGATCGTTCTTCTTGAAACGTTTTTATTTGAAGTGTATTCGACGCCGGATATATATTTTTCATTTTCCTGTTTATAAACGCTTTCCTCGCGTACGGTTCTGTCATGGTTATACGCCATGGATCGGACGGGGTTTCCGGCGCGGTCGTATTCGTAAAGATAAGACTTGTAAGCGCAGCCGTTTTCATAATCGTATATGTAATGCGTGACTGACCTTATTTTGAACTGCTTGATTCTGTCGATGACTTTTTCTTTTTTTATCGCGGTATCCAGTCCAGCGCCGTTCGCGCAAAGCGGTGAAAAAAGTATCGCTAAAGTTGCGGCCACGGCTATTTTTTTCAGGTTCATCCTTCCCTCCTTGATTTTAAGGGGCCGGCCGGAAATATTCCGGCCGGGATGGTATCGTTTCTTATTTAAAAAGAGTTTTAAGCACTTCGCCGATATTTTTCACGAATGTGAACTTCATGTCTTTTCTAATCTTTTCGGGAATATCCTCGAGATCTTTCCTGTTGTCGTCGGGAAGGATGACTTCGAAGATGCCGACGCTGTGGGCGGCCAATACTTTTTCCTTGACGCCGCCTATCGGAAGCGCCCTGCCGCGCAACGTTATTTCGCCCGTCATGGCCAGATCTCCGCGCGCTTCTTTTTTTGTTATCAACGATATGAGCGAGGAGCAGAGAGCTAATCCGGCCGAGGGGCCGTCCTTCGGTATGGCGCCTTCGGGTACGTGGACGTGAAAGTCGAACTTTTTAAACGTGCCGGCGTCGATGCCGAGCTTTTCACCATTGGACCTGATGTAGGAAAACGCGGCTTTGGCGCTTTCCTGCATTACGCTGCCAAGCTGGCCGGTGAGGCTTAATTCGCCCTTGCCCGGCATCATCACGCATTCTATAACCATTACCGATCCGCCCGTCTCGCTCCACGCGAGGCCGTTGACCGCTCCAACGCGTTTTTGCGTTTCCGTGTCGCCGTATTTAAACCGTTTGGCGCCGAGGTATTTTTCAACGTCGGCGGCTTTAACTTTTATTTCTTTTATTTTTTCGCCTTTGGCTATCGCGCGCGCGCGTTTTCTTACGATGGACCCGATCTCGCGCTCGAGGTTTCTGACTCCGGCTTCCCTGGTGTAGAAGCGGATCACGTGTTTGAGCGCGTCAGGAGTAAAAGATATTTGTTTTTTAGTGAGTCCGTTCTCTTCGATCTGTTTCGGCGTAAGATATTTCGTGGCTATGCTCAGCTTTTCATCTTCCGTATATCCAGGGATCCTGATTATTTCCATTCTGTCAAGAAGCGGCGGCGGTATGGTGTGCGTGAGATTGGCCGTCGTCATGAAAAGAACCTTCGAAAGGTCGAATGGCAGGTTTATATAATGGTCGTTGAACGTCGAGTTCTGTTCCGGATCGAGAGCTTCCAGAAGCGCCGAGGCGGGGTCGCCGCGGAAGTCGCTTGACAGTTTGTCGATTTCGTCGAGCAGCATGACCGGATTTTTAGCCTTGACCTGATGGATAAGCTGCATTATTCTTCCGGGCATCGCGCCGACGTACGTGCGTCTGTGGCCTCTTATTTCGGCTTCATCGCGCATGCCGCCGAGCGACATTCTGACGAATTTTCTGCCGAGCGCTCGCGCCACGGACCTTCCGAGCGATGTTTTTCCGACGCCTGGAGGGCCGACGAGGCAAAGCATGGGCCCTTTCATTTTATTTCCGGCGAGTTTTCGTACCGCCAGGAACTCGAGTATTCTTTCCTTGACTTTTTCGAGGCCATAGTGGTCCTCTTCGAGTATCTCCTCGGATTTATTTATATCGGTATTGTCTTCGGTTTCGACGTCCCAGGGAAGCTCGATGACCCATTCTATATAATTTCTTATGGTGGTTGTTTCCGCCGACATCGGATGCATCTTTTCGAATTTGGATAATTCTTTTTCCATCTTTTCGCGGCATTCGTCGGGCATTTTAAGTTTAGCCAGTTTTTCCTTGTATTCGATCGCTTCGCGGCTCATGCTTTCGTCTTCGCCAAGCTCTTTTTGAAGCGTCTTTATCTGTTCGCGCAGGTAGTATTCCTTCTGGGTTTTTTCGAGCTGATCGTGGACGTTGTTTCGTATCTTCTTTTCAAGGGAAAGTATCTCTATTTCCTTGTTTATCATGATGAGAAGCTTTTCGAAACGTTTGCTGACGTGCGTTTCCTCGATTATCTCCTGCCTTGCGGTTAACGTTAAAGCCAGATGCGCGGTTATTATATCGGCGAGCCTTGAAGGGTCGTCGGTATTTAATATGACCATCATTATTTCAACGGGAATTTTCCTGTTTAGCTTTACGTAAAGCTCGAACTGATCTACGACCGATCTCTTGAGCGCTTGAAATTCAACGCTTTCTTCTATGACGTCGTTTATCTGTTCGACCTTCACCATGAAGTTTGAGTCTTCTTCGCTTAAAAATTCGACCACTTTTACGCGTTTCAGCCCTTCAATGAGGATCTTGACCGTTCCGTCGGGCAGTTTCAAAAGATTCAATATCTCGGCCGCTATGCCGAAATCGCAGAGATCTTCGCGTGACGGGTTTTCCTTTTGCGGGTCCTTTTGAAGCGAGAGAAATATTTTGCGCCCCGAGATCATGGCTTTTTCGATAGCCGCAATGGATTGTTTCCGCCCTACGAAAAGAGGCACTATCATATAAGGAAAAACCATTACTTCACGGGCCGGAAGTAGTGGCAGCACGTCGGGTATGACATATTTTCCCGACTCGGCGCGTTCCTTGTTTTCCTCGTTTTCGCCTTCATTTGAGCCAAGAAGCCCTTCGGCAAGGTCTTTTTTCAATTCGCCCAGCTTGCTTGCGAGTTTTTTAAGTATCTGGCTTCGGAGTTTATCCGGATCGTCGTCGCCGTTGCCATTACCATCGTCCGCCCCGCCGTTTTCGCCGTTGGCCCCGCCGTCAAAGCCGTCGTTTCCTCCGGGGGAACCGCCCTGAGCGTCTCCGCTTTTAGAGCCGAAGAAAGAGAGCGGCCACGGAGTCGGATAACCTGCATTATCATAAAGATTTGTTTTTTCTGACGCCATTATGGTATTCATCTCCAAAAAACGGTTTATTCATCGATAACAAGCTGGGATATATCGACCAGCCTGAAGAAGAGGTTTCTTATAGCGCAAAGAAGCGCAACTCTGTTGTTTTTGAGGTCGACGTCCTTATCCATGACCATTACGCCGACGAAGAATTTATCTATCGGTTCGTTTAAAACGGCAAGGTGATTAAATGCCGCGAAATAATCGTTGGCCGCAAGATCGGTATCGACTTCAGTTTTGACCTTCGAGTATTTTTCATAGAGGTCCCGCTCAACATCGAGAGTGAGAAGATCCCGTCTGATATCGGAGATTTCAATGTTTTTGGTGATGTTGAGAGCGCGCTTGAAGGGCGTTACGAGCGATATGAATTCTTTGGACGTTCTTGCTTTTGAAAGGCAGGCGGCTTTTCTGTGGTCCTCGTAAATGTTTGATACGCCGTTCCAGAGCGTCGCGTTTATAACGTCGTATCTGAGCCCGAGTTCCTTTAATTTAGTTTCGAAGCGCTGTTTGATGAAATTGACGATATCCGCCACGGTCTCTTTTACCACGCATTTTTCGGCGGCGATGAGCGCTTCTGGATATAAACGAATGGCGTATTCGACCAGCCCCGCGAAATCAAAAGAAAGTGAAGAATGAAGGGCGGTTTCGATAATGCCGAGCGCGGCGCGGCGTAGCGCGTAAGGGTCTCCGGAACCGGTCGGTATCATTTTTATGACGAAACATCCGGCGATGGTGTCCAGCTTGTCGGCGATCCCGACGCACTGCCCTTCGGTCGTTTCAGGAAGCGTGTCGCCCTTGAAACAGGGTTTATAGTGTTCGAATATGCCTTTGGATATGTCTTCGGCGAGCCCGTCGCGCTGCGCATAAACCATTCCGGCGTAGCCCTGAAGTTCCGTGAAATCCTTTACGACTTCAGACGTGAGGTCGGCCTTGCACAATTCGGCGCATTTTTTGATTTTTTCGAGTTTAGCTTTTTTATAGTCGTCCTGAGGCGGTATTTTGGTAATTAAATTTGAATACAGATATTGCGCAAGAGCTGATATTCTGACGGTTTTTTCATAGACCGATCCGAGTTTCTGCTGGAAAGCCACATTTTTGAGCTTTTGAGCTTTTGCTTCGAGAGTGCTTTTGCAGTCCTCGTTGAAATAAAATTCAGCGTCGGCGAGGCGAGCCGTGACGACCTTCTGATTGCCGTATCGGACCTCGTCCATTTGCAGAGGTTTTCCATTAGAAAAAACCACGAACTTGTTCGAAAGTTTTCCGGAATTTTCATATAATGGGAAGTAGCGTTGCTTCTTTATCATCGTAAATGTGAGGATTTTTTCGGGGACCTTCAAAAACTCGGTATTGAATTCGCAGAGGATCGGCTCCGGGTTTTCGGTCAGGTTCGCCACTTCGTTTATAAGGTCTTCGTTTTTATAAGGCTTGAGCCCGAGTTTTTCGGAGATCAGGTTAAGGCTTGTTATTATTGAATTACAGCGAGTCTTGGTGTCTATAATCACGTCGAGTTTTTTTACGACGTCGAAATATTCTCCGGACGATGAGACGGACGCGCTGGTATTAAGCCTTCTGATGCTGTATGTCATGTTCGACGATTCGACATTGCCGAACTTGAATTTGATTATATCTTCGCCGAAAAGGCAGAGCATCCATCGTACCGGCCTTGCGAAGCGCACTTCAGTCGAATCCCATTTCATGGATTTCGGAAAGACGAGGGCGCCGAGAGCGGAGCTGATTATGCCCGGCAATATGGTTATCGTTTCGACTCCCTTGACCGTTTTGTTGATGTATAAATATTCGCCTTTAGGCGTTGCTTTTATCGTAACGTCATTCATGGTGGCGTTATTGGTCTGGATAAAGCCGAGGGCTGCCTGGGTCGGGCGTCCTATATCCGAGAACGCGGCTTTTTTCGGCGGGCCCTTTATTTCCTCGAACTGGTCCTTCTGGGTTTCGTCGACGCCGGTAACCTGGACGACGAGCCTTCTGGGTGTCGAATAAAAATATGATTTTTCATAAGAAATCATCGAAGATCTGAATTTTTCGGTAATGAGGTTGTGCAGCGTTTCAATAGCGCCGTTAATAAAGCCAGCGGGTATCTCTTCAGTTCCAATCTCTATTATAAAATCGCGCTTCATCTGCTATTTGCTCCTTTTAATAATGGGAAATTTAATTCTTCGCGTTTTTTTAGATATGCTCCCGCGACCGCTCTGGCCATTTCGCGTATTCTTCCGATGTATTTAACTCTTTCAGTAACCGATATTGCGCCGCGCGCGTCTAAAAGGTTGAAAGAATGGGATGATTTCATAACGTAATCGTACGCTGGAAGAACGAGATTGAGTTCCATGAGGCGTTTGGATTCGCGTTCGTAAGTGATGAAAAGGTCGAAAAGCATTTTTGTGTCGGCGTACTCGAAATTATATTTGGATTGTTCGACTTCGTTCTGATGATATATTTCGCCGTATGTTATGCCGTCGACCCATTCGATGTCGAATATGGAATCTTTTTTCTGTATATACGTAGCGAGGCGCTCGATGCCGTAAGTTATTTCGACGGTTATCGGGCTCAGGTCGATGCTTCCGATCTGCTGAAAATAAGTGAACTGCGATACTTCCATTCCGTTGAGCCACACTTCCCAGCCGAGTCCCCACGCGCCTAACGTCGGCGATTCCCAGTCGTCCTCGACGAAACGGATATCGTGATCGTTGCGGTTTATGCCGAGTTTTTCCAGGCTCTTAAGATAGAGTTCCTGTATATTTTCCGGAGCGGGTTTCATTACGACCTGAAATTGAAAATAGTGCTGGACGCGGTTTGGATTTTCTCCATAGCGCCCGTCGGTAGGTCTGCGGCAAGGTTCGACGTAAGCCGCGTTCCACGGTTCGGGTCCCAGCGAACGAAGAAAAGTCGCGGGGTTGAAAGTACCAGCGCCTTTTTCTATATCGTAAGGCTGAGTAATGGCGCATTTCTGAGAAGACCAGTAATTTTGAAGGGTCAGTATGATTTCCTGAAAGTTCATCGCACACCTCATAACCAGATTTGAAGAAAAAAATATTTAAAACCGTTTTAAATTAATACGGGCGGTATAAATCAAACAAAGGTTGCCATAAAGGCAACCCTTTTAAAAATTTCAAGTTCGATTTTTAAAGCATGTTTCTATCAATAAATGATAATATCATAAATAGAAGCAATTTGTCAACCTATCAATCTTTTATTCAGGACGGATCAACTCTTGAATTGTTTTAGGAAATAAATTATGTTATAATAACCTGAATAGAAAAATCAATTTCAAGTTAGTGTTTAAAAGATAATTTATTTTGAAAGGATGGGCCACATGAATTATCCGTTCTGGGACATCCCGCTGCTTGGCGGTTCCATGCTTATTGCGATAATAGCTATCCTGCACGTGATAGTCTCGCATCTTGCCGTGGGCGGCGGTTTTTATATTTATTACACCGAGGTGATGCTAAGAAAGAGCCCTGACAGCCAGCTTCTTGATTATCTTAAAAGCCACGCGAAATTTTTTATGCTGTTAACGACCGTTTTCGGCGCTGTTTCGGGCGTAGGTATATGGTTTGCCATAGGCCTTGTTTCGCCCGCAGCCACGTCTACGCTTATTCACATATTTTTATACGCATGGGCCATCGAGTGGGTCTTCTTTTTTGTTGAGATAACCGCCATAACTCTCTATGTTTATAAATTCGACGCTCTGACGCAGAGATCCCGCGAGATTCTCGCGCTCATATATTTCGCCGCGGCCTGGCTTTCTCTTTTTGTGATAAACGGCGTCATAACATTTATGCTCACGCCCGGAAGCTATTACGAAAGCGGAAATTTCTGGGCGGCTTTTTTCAATCCGACCTATTTTCCGTCGCTCTTTTTCAGGACGGTAATATGCATAGTATTCGCGGGTGTTTTTGCCATGTTTACGGCCGCCTTTCAATTTGACGAGCGGGTCCGCGAAAAAGCTATTCTTAATGCTTCGTTTTATCTCGCTCCATGCCTTTTTTTAATGCCGGTTTTCGCCGGCTGGTATTTCTGGATGCTGCCCGGCCTTTCAAAGGACATAGTTATGGGCGGCTCCGCGCTTCTTATGATAATGGCCAATATCTGCGCCGGTTCCGCGGCACTGCTTATTATCGCGGCGGTCGCGCATGCCTGGATTGACATCAAGAGGTTTTCGGCGATATTTACGATCATTCTGATAATATTCGCGGGAACTTTCATGGCTACCTTCGAGCTCGTGAGAGAAGGCGTCAGAAAGCCATACACGCTGTATGAAAGGCTGTATTCAAATTCGATATATGTCGACGGGCATGGGAAACCGGAGATGGACGCTTCGGGTTTTCTTAAAAATCTCAAGTGGTGTCCGGTCAAGGAAGTTACGCCCGCCAATAAAATAGAAGCCGGCCGTGAAATATTCCGATATCAGTGCCAGGCTTGTCATGCGATCGACGGTTATAACGCGGTGCGTCCGCTTGTCAAATACTGGAGCGAGGACCTTATTAAACAGAATCTCATGAAGATGAACGAACTGAAAAAGTTCATGCCTCCGTTTTTTGGCAGCGGTCTCGAACGGGACGCGCTGGCCGCTTATCTTTATCGGCTCAATCACGCCGCCGAAGTTATGCAGTCTAACGTTATAAAATAATTATGATTTAAATTAGGAGTGTTAAAAAATGCCGTTTGCGAACGAAGCCGGTCTGATACTTCCGGCGATGGATAAGGTGCCTCAGATGGCGCATCCGATATTACAAAAAGCCCTCATGATATTGACTTTTATCTTACACGTCATTCCGATGAACCTTCTTCTTGGCGGGCTCGTTTTCGTGATAATTTTAAAAACAATGGATGTTTTCGGTTATGGCCGCAAGGATATGGTTTCAAGGCTTTACCGCGATATAATAAAGCCGCTTCCGACAGCGCTTTCGCTTACCATAACGATAGGCGTCGCGCCTCTTCTTTTTATTCAGGCGCTGTACGGGCCGCTTTTTTACACTACCACGATACTTATGGCGCCGTTCTGGCTTTTCATTCTTCTGGTGATTATCGTCAATTATTACGGCCTCTATCTTCTTTCATGGACGCGGGAAAAGGTTTTGAAGCCGATGCGCCTGCCTCTTCTTCTTTTAATTTTTGCCGGGTTTATTTACGCGTCCTTTATGTTTTCTTCCAATAATTCCTTCATGCAGGCGCCGCAAAAATTTTATCAGACATATCAGAGCACGTGTTACGGAATATATATTTACGCCGGTGATATAAACCTGTGGAACCGCTATCTTCACGTTCTTTTCGGCTCTGTTTTCGTCACTTCGGTCTTAATGTATATCATGGCTTATTTTAAAGGTAAAAGCGACTTAGAATATTCCGATTATATAATATCCTTTACTAAACCGATATTTTTATCGTCATTCCTGGCGCAGGCGGTTCTCGGATTCCATATGCTCTACATACAAAAAGCTCCGGTATATGCCGCGCTTACGGGAGGGAATATTTTATATGCCACGATCTTCTGGTCGGGCGTCGTTCTGGCTTTTATCGTCGCGGGATTCGGTCATATGAAAGGGCAAGTTCTCCGTTCGGGCGTCGTTCAGACGGCGGCCGGATTATGCGCGTTCATTTCGCTTGCTGGCATGGCCATGGCGCGTGACTTTATACGCGACGCGGAGATCGGCGCTTCTTTTTCATATCTTAGCAATCCTTATGAATGGAATTATACGGTTGTCGGCGCGTTTCTACTTATATTCACGGCCGGTCTCGTTACGGTGTTTTATATGTTGACGCTCCAGGAAAAACGGATCGAGGCGAAGTGAAAAAACATCTTGAAACGGCAAAAACGGGCCGCCTGAAAGTTTACGCATTCTCCGCCGATGGCGGAAGATGCCGCGGCTATTTGCCGTGATTATTATGATTTCAGCGGAACTTAGACGTCTTATATAGCCCGCTTAAATAAACCGCCCGTCAATCTTCAATAAAAACTCTTGGAACGCTAAACTTCGCGTTCC
>CAZJFS010000021.1:0-17081 GCA_964545075.1 uncultured bacterium | reverse complement strand
CTCAGAGCGTAAAAAAGAAGAAACGAGGTTAAAAATAATAACGACGGCCGTCGAGTTGTTTAAGAAAAAGGGCGTCGAACGAACCACGATGGAAGAAATAGCGGCGACCGCCGATATCGCGCGAGGCACGCTGTATAATTATTTTCCGGAAAAAGAGGCTATAATAGACGAACATATAAAACGCTCTTTTACGCGAAATTTTTCAAGAAGAATGGACGATTTTAAACGCCTTAAATGTACCCGATCGCGCATGAAATTTATTTTTGCCGAACTAATCGAAGGCATAGGCGCCCAAAAGGAAATTTTTGAAAAATATATGATCTATCGCGTTCAAAGCATGCTTTCGTTCAAAGAAGACCCTGGAAAACAAAGCGGCCTTCACGCGCTGGCGGAAATAACGGTCAGGCTCGGTCAAAAAAGCGGGGAATTAAGCGAAGACATAGCTTCCTGGCTTCTGGAAGATTTATTTGAATTCGCGTTTATTACGGCGGTAAAACGCTTTTACCATGACCCTGATAATTTCAACGCGGAAAAAACGATAGAAATGTGCGTCGACATTTTTATGAGCGCGGCAAAAAAAACGAGGTGAAAAAATGCAAAGTTTCAAAAGCAGGATTTTTAATTTTTTGATAAGAAACAGGCATTGGTTTGAATTCAAATTAAAAAGAGAATCATTCGAGTTCGACTCTTCTATCGCCGGGTTTCGTGATAAGTGTGAAAAAGGCGCCGCTAAATATGCGAAAATTCCGAATGGCGTAAAAATAACCAAAGAGAACGCAGCGGGAATAAATTCCGAATGGATGATTCCGGACGGAGCGAATCCCGAGAAAACTATTCTTTACGTTCACGGCGGCGGCTACGTTTCCGGATCATGTAATGATCACCGCGGCTTTGTTTCAAGATTCGCGGATTTTTGTAAAGTCACGACTTTCATCTATGAATACAGGCTGGCCCCCGAAAATCCTTTCCCGGCCGCTCTGGACGATTCAGTAAAAGTGTATGAGTGGCTTCTGGCTCGGGGAAAAAAGCCCGAGAACATTCTTATTGCCGGTGAATCGGCCGGCGGCGGACTATGCCTGGCGATTCTTCTGGCTCTTAAGGAAAGAAAAATCGCTTTTCCTAAAGCCGCGGTCGCAATTTCTCCCTGGACCGACCTGGCATGTTCAGGTGAATCTTATAAAACTAAAAATAAAATTTCCGGGTCGCTTTATAATTCCTGGAATGTATTCGGCAAATATTACGCTGGAAATAACGATGTCAAAAATCCGCTTATATCGCCACTATATGGCGATCTCAAAGGCCTGCCGCCAATTTTTATAAATTCTGGCGAAGCCGACGAGTTATTTGACGACGGCAAAAGTTTTTATCAGAAAGCGAAAGCCGCCGGAGTGGAAGCGTATTTCCGTGAAGGCGCCGGAATGCTGCATTGCTATCCCTTATTAGCGCCGATGTTTCCGGAAGCGACCGAAGCCATGGACGAAATATGCAAGTTCATAAGAGAGCATTTAAAAACAAGCGAAAATCAAACGCGATAAAAAAATGCCGTGATCGGAATAGCCAGTATATGGCAAGGATTGTGGCGAAAATAAAAAAGGGGCGTCTGAAATAGACAGCCCCTTTTTATATGTACAATATGGACGGGTTAACAGTTTTTTAATTTTCCATCGTCTCAGTTGCGGCGTCGATGAACTCTTTGTGAAGGTTTTTGACCGCCAGTTCCACGTCGCGCTCTTTTACTACGCATGTAAGCGTGATATTGGACGACGATATGAGATCGATGTTTATCTTCGAATCGGCGAGGGTCTTGAAAACCCGGCTTGCGACTTTTGGCGCGCGTGCGATACCGGTGCCGATGACTGATATGGTCGCTACGTTTATATCGGATATTACTTCGCTGCCGCCAATTTTTTTAAGGTGTTTTTCCAGTGTATCTATGGTGTGCTTATAATCTTTCTCCACGACGGTGAAGGTTATATCGTTTTTGCCGTGATGGCCCTGCGATTGAACTATGAACGAGCAGGTTACGTTTTCGGCGCCGAGTATTTCAAATACTTTCGCCGCTATTCCCGGCAGGTCCGGAACTTCCGTTATGGATATTTTGGCGATGTCCTTGTTGAACGATATCGCCCTTACGTCGATTTCTTCCATGTCTTCTCCTTTTACTATCGTTCCTTTGTTTTCGTTGAAACTCGAAGATACTATTATAGGCATATTGAATTTTTTTGCGAGTTCCACCGAGCGCGGGTGCAGGACCTTCGCGCCGAGCCAAGCCATTTCGAGCATTTCATCATAAGAGCAGCAGTCGAGCTTTTTCGCGTTCTTGACTATGCGGGGATCGGCCGAATAAACTCCGTCCACGTCCGTCAATATTTCACAATATAAAGCTTTGAGAGCTATCGCGAGAGCGACGGCCGTGGTGTCTGAACCCCCGCGTCCGAGCGTGGTGACTTCTTTTTCCGGGGAGCATCCCTGAAATCCGGCTACTATGACAATTTTATCTTTTTCGAGTTCCTCTTTTATCCTGGTTCCGGATATCGAGACGATACGCGCCTCGGTGTGAGAAGTATCGGTTAGAATGCCTGATTGAGAGCCGGTGAAGGAAATGGCGGGATGCCCCATATCGTTTATGGCCATCGCCAGAAGAGCCATGGAAATTCTTTCGCCGGAGCTTAAAAGCATGTCCATTTCGCGTTTTGAAGGGTTACCGGCAACCTCGCGGGCGAGGGTCACCAGATCGTCCGTCGAATCGCCCATGGCTGAAACGACCACCAAAACGTCGTTTCCCGCTTTTTTCAATTCGATTATCCGCCGGGCCACTTTTCTTATCCGTTCGGTCGTGCCGACCGAGGTGCCTCCGTATTTTTGAACTACTAGTGGTGCCATTTTTTAAAAATCACCCTTTCTGAGTTTTAATCCAGAGTATTCTATGCCGTGAACGTGGTATTTTACCTCGACGTTTTGCGCCGAGAATATATGCAGAGCGTTATTTATTTCGCGTGATACGTCATCGGACGCGATCGCGCATATTGTCGTCCCGCTTCCCGAAAGGAACGCGCCGTATATGTTGTCGCATGAATTAAGGCTTTTAATGACCTCGGCGCACGTAGGACAAAGGTTCAATCTATATTGTTCGTGAATGCGTTCGCTTAAAAGCGATTTCAAATTTGAAAAGATGGGAAGCGTCTGTCCGTCTTTGGCGTTCAGGCAGAATTCGGCTACCATGCACGATAGGTTCTGGAGATTTTTAACGACGTCGGCGAGCTTATAGCTATCCGGCAGGATCTTTCGGGCCATTCTGGTCTCGACTTCGATCTCCGGTATCATTATGTGAAGTTTCATGCCCGCGGGGAATGGGATGTTAAGGAACGCGCCTTCCCCGTTATCGATCCTGGCCGCGACGAATCCCCCGAATAGGCATGGCGTTATATTGTCGGGATGGCCTTCGGCGGCGATGGCTTCGTTATAAACCTTAGGCCTGATGAATTCGACGAGCGACGCCGTATCCATTTCGTTTAACTTTTCGACCGACGCCATTTCGAATATTTTCGCGAGCGTTATCGCAACTGCGTTAGCCGCTGATGAGGAACCCAGGCCTCGTTTCAGCGGTATGTCGTTATGCATGCTTATGCGAAATGGGGTCTTGAAATGCTTTTCCGCGGCCGCGAAAATAATATTGGCGGAGCCCAGCGGTATTCCCGTCTTGTAATCCCCGCTTACGATAAATTCGTTTTTTATTATATCCGGCGAGCTTTCAAACTTGACCTTAAGGTGCCTGTCAATGGCCATGCCGAGCGTATCGAACCCCGGTCCGAAATTTGACAGCGTCGCGGGAACGGATATCTCGAATTTCATTTATTGAATTCCCATCCTTTTTAATATTTCATCCATCGTGGAAACCGGTTTGAGTTCGCATTTGGTATATTTTATAGCTGAATCAGGGTCTTTCAGGCCGTTTCCGGTGAGTATGCACACTATCTTCGAACCGCTTTCCGGCTTGTTAGCCTTGCAATATTTAATGAGTCCGGCGAGCGAAGCGCAGGAGGAGGGCTCGGCGAATACGCCTTCTTTTTTTGAAAGCATATCATAAGCCGCGATTATTTCTTCGTCCGTCACCATGTCTATCTTTCCGCCGGATTCGTCGCGGGCTTTTTCCGCGGTCTTCCATGATGCCGGATTTCCTATGCGTATGGCGGTGGCTATCGTTTCAGGTGATTTGACGGCGTGGCCGAGTACTATCGGCGCGGCTCCCGCGGCCTGATATCCCATCATGGCGGGTTTCACGCTTGTTTTTTTCGCGTCGAAATACCTTTTATAGCCGGCCCAGTATGCGCTTATGTTACCGGCGTTTCCGACGGGCATGAACTGATAATCCGGCGCCGTTCCGAGCGCGTCGCATATCTCGTAAGCGCCTGTCGTCTGGCCTTCTATCCTGTAGGGATTGAGGCTGTTAACGAGCGTTATATTATATTTTTCCGATATCTTTTTGACGAATTCGAGCGCTTCGTCGAAATTTCCGTTGACTGGGAGCACGATAGCCCCGAATTGTATGGCCTGCGAAAGTTTTCCGAGAGCTATCTTTCCGTCGGGTATCAGTACGGTGCATTTAAGCCCCGCGCGCGCGGCATAAGCCGCGGCCGAAGCCGAAGTATTGCCGGTGGAGGCGCAGATCACGCCTTTGGCTCCCGCCTCAACCGCTTTAGATATGGCCATAGTCATTCCGCGGTCCTTGAAAGAGCCGGTCGGGTTCGCGCCTTCGTATTTAAAATAAACCTCTGCGTCGATGCCCAATATAGAAGGGACGCGCACGGCTTTTACGAGCGGCGTATTTCCTTCGTTAAGGCTTACTATGGCCGAATCTTTTATGTCGGGAAGATATGCCCGGTATTTTTGTATCAAGGAATTCATCAAATTTATCAGTCCTTTTAAAGATCTATTTTATACCAGATCGGCTCCGCGATAACGAAATCGAAATCCCTTATTTTTTGAAGCATTTCCGGTATGAATTGCGTTTTCGTGACGTGGGTGGTAAAGATTATATCGACCGGCATTTTTTCGTGGGAGACTTCCTGTTTCATGGATGAAATGGATATCTGATATTTTTCGAACAGCGCCGTTATTTTGGTAATGACTCCGGGGACGTCCGTGACCTTGAACCTGAAATAATTGCTTTGAGTTTTTTGGCTTTCTGGTATGAGATCGGTCTTGACGCCGTTTTTTCCATAAGCGTCGTTGAACGGCCCGTCGGGATTTCTTTTAATTCTTAAAACGTCTGAAACGAGCGACGCCGTGGTCGGCCCCTGTCCCGCGCCGCGTCCGAACAGCATGACTTCGCCGATCGGAGAGCCTTCTATGAAGATGGCGTTGAATTCGTTTTTAACCTGCGCCAGCGGATGGTCGCCGTGAAGAAAAACGGGCCTTACGCCTATATCTATGCCTTCCGGCGTGCTTTCTATGTACCCGATGAGCTTTATCTGGTATTTTATGGATCGCGCGTACTCCAGGTCTATCTTTCCTATCTTTTCAATTCCCTGGCAAAATATATTGTTGGCGCTGATTTCGGCGTTGAATAGAAGGTCCTTGAGTATCGATATTTTGTAAGCGCTGTCGCGGCCTGAAATGTCGAACGTCGGATCGGGTTCGGCGAACCCTTTTTCCTGGGCAAGTTTCAACGCGTCGGAAAATTCCATGTCGTTATCCGCCATCTGGGTGAGTATATAATTGGTGGTGCCGTTGACTATTCCGGCCACTTTATTTATCCTGTGGATCTTGATGTTTTCATTGAAAAGGTTTATTACGGGAATGCCGCCTCCGACGCAGGCCTCGAAGTAAAAGTTGACCTTTTTTTCTCTGGCGATATTCAGAAATTCCAACCCTTTTTCCGATACCGCGAGTTTATTGGCGGTCACGGCGTTCTTTCCCGCCTCGAGCGCGCGCTTCAGGTAATCGAGGCTTCCGGGTCCGGCCGTGATATCGACTACGGTTTCTATGCTTTTATCGTTTAATATTTCCGAATATTCGGTTGTGATTATTTTTTCAGGGTATTTTACGCCTTCGGGCATCTCGCGTTTTTTATACCTGTCTTTCAAAAGTATTCTAGTTACTTCGATATCCGGATAGTTTCTGACGATTTCCGCGTAAAAAGCGGTTCCAATGTTTCCAAACCCTAATATTGCTATTTTCATATATATGTTTTCCTTCTATATGTTTTTATCGCTTGCATGCTTATTTGCCGTTGCCCGCGAAAGTTTCCTTTCTTTCATGGCGGAGCGTCTGAATTATTTTGTCGTCGGCTATTTCCTCGTCGGAAAGCATCATCAGATCGCTCATCGAGACAAGGTTCAGATAATTATCGTCCCATTCGAAATGTTCGGAGACGTGGTTGACTATAAGGTTGTACTTATCGCCCAACGTTTCTATCTTTTTTCCGATGGTGAGGTTTTCGTCGATCTCGGCGTGAAAAAGAACCAGCTTTTCAAGCTCCGAATTGAGGTTGAACCACGGAATGATGATCACCGGCGCGCCGTCCTTTCCATAGCCCATTTTAAGCCTTCCGCCCACGCACGCGATTTTTTTATTGCCGCGCAGTTTTCCGGGTTTATCGAACGACGATGTTTTCGTTTTAGCTATTCCGAAAGAATTTTCGCGTTCGCGCGAAGCGTAGTATTCGTTTTTTCCGCCTTCTATCTTTTTCTGGACGTTATACGGCGAACCTCCGGTTATTTCGGTAATGGCGTTGGATATGTTTTTCATCGTTTTCAGATCGTTGATGGTGAACCCGTAAGGATCGATATTCATTTTATCGAGAACGTCAGCGAATTCAAGCGTTTCTATCAGATTGCGCTTATCTTTCGCCGTCTCGAACTGTTTTACCAGTTCTTTTTTTTCGAGCGTTATCAGCTGCATCGGCGGTATTTTAAAAAGCAGGTTCATTATTTCACCCGGTTTTTCATCCGAATACCACTCTATCAAAAAATCGATCTGCGATCTTATGAAAACGTCCTTTTCATAAATTTCCGTCAGCTCCCGCGTTCCCGGTTTTTTCGTTTCGCCGTCTATGACGAAAAGAGATTCCGCGTCGCCGAATTTATCGAGAAGAAGAAGCTCGATATGGTATTTGTTATTGTTGGCCTTGGTGATGTTGAAGGCGGGGCAACGCTCGCTCACCGTGGCGTTTATGAATTCCTTCGTAATATTTGAGTATTCGCTCTTGCCTTCGGTTGAAATGAATTTATAGTTTTTGCTGTCGCCAAATTGCGCCCGGTAATTTTGCATTTTTTTGATCGTGATCATCTTTAAGGCCGATATCAGCTTGTCCGCCGAGTCTTTTGAAAATCCAAGTTTTTCAAGGTCGATCAGGAAATCTTCGACTTTTTCATCCGGCGATTTTGAGAATTCTTCGAATGCCCTGGAAAAATTAACCTGCGGGTCTGAAAATCGCTTCCCTGCGCCGAGGATGAAACTTGAAATGCCCCAGCCTTGCTGAAACTTAGCGATATTGTCAGGCTTTATTGGGTTTGCTCCGATTATTTTAGAGATGCCCTGGTAATGAATCGCCATTTTCGAAAGGTACGGCGAATTTTCAAAGCGATCGTCCGCGAGCTTCATCGCGAGACTTCTGTTCGAAAACTCTAGTATCAGGTCGTTTATAAGATTGTAGAAAATTTCCGATTCTTCGTTGCTGTTAGGGTCCCACGAAAAAAGTATCGAGAATACGTCGTCTATGAAGCAGCGCGTTTCGGCGGAAATTATCGAAAGCGAACGGCTTTTTTTATAAACCTTCGCTATCGAGCGGTCGCGTTCTTCGTCAGATATTATCTTGTCGACGCGCTGGGATTCGATTTCCTGGAGGTTTTTCGTGCGCTCTTCCGGGAACATCGAGCCGATCTCGAGTTTCTTGTATTTTTTCCAGATTATCTTGAGTTCCTTGAGTATCGCCGGCATGGCCTCGGCGGTCTTTTTAGGTCCGGAGGTTATTTCCAGGAGCCTGTTTCCCCAGGAAATTATTTCGTCCGCTATCCTGTTCGACTCAAGTATTGCGGCTAACGTCAGAAGGTTGTCGAGTATCATTTTCGTCATCGCGTCCGTGAAGAGGTTTTCGGCGCTTCCGCGGGGGGCTGAGATAACGTAGTCAGCGCCGTTTTCGGAGAGCCTTATCGAATCTTCCTCGCAGGTGATCACGGCGATCTTTCCGACGCGCGGCTTGTCCTCTTTTATGAGCTGGGCCATCCAGGAGCCGATGGACGTTTCGAGGTTTGGAATATGAAGGATCACGAGCGATCCCGGCGACGTTCTTAACGATCTTAAATATGTGGCTCTCTGACCGTGCTGTTCGTATGCGCCCGAGAAGAATTTGACGCGCGGGTGCTGCATCATTTCCGCGAATTTGAGCGCGCCTTCGGTTCCGTCGTAGCCGTTGAAGGCGCCTACGTAAGATATATCGATGCCGTTTCCGGCGATATATTTTCCGAGCGCCTGGGTTTTTTCCTTGACCGACGCGCTTGCGAGCGTCATTTTAATGACTTCGGGAAAATTTGCGAGCGCCCTGTAAAGGTATTGGGCCCGTTCAGGTTTTATAAGCCCTTTTACTTCGTGCATATAAACTATCAGCGCCAGCACGTTCTGCATCGCGGTGAAAGCGGCGTAAGTCGATCCTACGGCCTTTTCCCAGGGCATGTTCGTGACCGACGCGCCGAGGTTCTTGTTCGTGATCGTGGCGAGTTCCGACGTTACCAGATTGGTCACGGACATTACGTAAGGCCCCTTCGCGAATGTCTCGTCGGCGGTTTCTATGATCTCTTCGGCCATCGCTACGACGGGTTTCGTTCCGCCGGAATTAGAAACGAACAGCATCAGCGTGTTTTCGTCATGGCGGGGACGTTCGATGCGCGCGAGGTTTGATTCCATTACGTTCATGAAACAGCCGTTCAATCCCTCAAGGTTGGCGAGCGAGAAGCAAAGCCCCAGAATGTTACGCGATGTGCCCTCGGCGTAACCGTAAATATTTTCGATCTTTTTAATTATCTTTTCAATGCCCTGGCGCGTAAGTTTCGGGTTGGCGGTGTTGAAAAAGGCGCCCGGGTTGACCTTTATGCGTCCCTTTATGTTTCCGTTCGAATCGTATTCGCCGGAGAATAATTTTTTCGTGTTCCGCAGCAGCGTTACATAGCTGAGATATATTTCCACGCCGTATTGGTTGTCGATGGCGTAAGATACCGTTTCCTCGGTCGCGAAGTTTTTAATCTGTTTTCCCCTGATGAAGTTCGGGCCCGCGATTATTTTTCCGAGTATCGTTTCATAAATGACGGTTCTTTCCACGCGGCTTTTCCCCGTGAAATAGCCTTCTTCTTTTAATATGGCGGTTTTTTCAAGGCCTTTGAGTTGATAGTCGATGATGGGGGACGTTTCCTTGTTTTTATTCAGAAGCGTGCCCGAAGCCACGTCATACATTTTCAAAACCGGCTCGATGGATCTGGGGAGCTGATATATTTCAGCGATCTGCCAGTCCGCCAGCGAATAATAGCTTACCTGGCCTTCGCGCACGAGGATCTTCGCGCCGGTCGTTATATAGTCGACGTGTATCTCTTCCTGCTTTTCACGTTCGTATTGCTTTATCTGGTTGCGCATGTTCGAAAGGGAAGAAGCGAATTTTATAGGCACTCCCGGATCGGCGGCATCCTGATAAATGACCATTCCGCCTGATTTCGGCCCGCGAAGTATCGTCGTTACGGGGATTATCGCGCCTTCGTCGTTTATTATGTCGGTGAGGGTTTCGAATACGAATATAGATGTCGGATCGGCGAGATATATAAGTTTTCCAGCCACGGCGCACGCTATGCTCACGCATGTTGCCCCGGCTTTTTTCATTTTATGGGCCGTTTCAAGGATCATTTCCTTCTGTTCGTCGAAAGTTAGTATCCTGCTTTCACCGTTTACTTCGAACTTCGCCGAGTCGCCAAGCACTTTGTTATAATGAAGCGAGGAGACCAGCCAGTCTAAAAATCGCGACTCTTCGCCGAGAACTCGTTCGGCCATGAGGCATTCGTAAACTATCCTTATTATTCTCGGTATCTCTTTGGAATCGGAATCGGCTTCGGATTCGAACCCGATATCGAGAAAGAATTTTTCCCATTTTATCTTCGAATTAACGTCGCCGTTGTGGCCTACAGAGAAAGGGCCTTCGCGCCCGACGAGGAGCTTATATTCCTTCCTGAATCGTTCGAGTTCTTCAGTCGTCATGACATCGTGGAATATTTCCCGCGTCATTTTGTCGGAGTGAAGGTGGGCGTTAGCGCGCGAGTACATATTGTCGCCCTGCGTGGCCGCGCGCGTCTGAGCTCCTGTTACCAGCACCAGCGCTTCTCCACGTTCGATCTCGGGGCATTTTTTAAAGATGTTGCTTATCGTGATATGGCCGCGCTCGTCTATGTCGCCTGACGTTTTTTCGCGCACGAGCTCAACCTTTCCGGTAGTCAGATATAGGACGGCGAGCGTTATGCCGTGAGAATCGTAGCCGGCCGCGGAGCCTTCGGCGGTTATGTCGAATACGGACCAGATAAGTTTAAGGTTGTGTTCGATTATCTCATTTCTATATTTTTTATAATCTTTGAGGTTGAAGAAAAGCCTGGTTATACCGCCGCCTACCGAGCATCCCGCCGGATAGGAAGGCGATTCGAGAAACACTTCGCCCATGACGTAATAATTGTGTATGTCGATGCTCTCGACGCCGAAGAGCGCCGCGGCCGAATCGAAAAGCGCCGCCCTTAGCGCGGAAGGCGCCACCATGAAAAGCGGGTTCGAGCCGAGATTTTTTATGGCTTCCGCCAGGCGCATTTTATAGAAAGCGGTGAATTTTTTCATATTTTTACGCTCCATGATCGTGATTAAATCCATATATTTTATCATATTTCATTTTATTTTGCAAAAGAAAAAAACGCGTGGGAATCATTGAAATTCCACGCGTTTTTTAATTCATACCGGTTATATGACAAAAGTTACATTGTTGATACCAGGCTGTTTTCAGCCGCCAGCGGCTTTTCGACGTTTACGTGTCCGGCCAGGTTTTTTATAACGTAGCCGTTTACGAGGATTTGTATGTTCTTAACCGATTTGTTGTTTACGGCCGGCACTTCCGCGAGACTGTTGATTATCGAATATACGGTCAGAAGTTCGGCCGAAACGCCGCCCGGGTGCTGCGTGACTATATCCTTTGAAAAATCCACTATCAGCGTTTCTCCGCTTATGTAAACCGCGCGAAGGGTCGTTCCCGCCGGAATAGTTCTGTAAAGATCTTTGTTTACAGGGCCTTTTATCAGCTGGCGTATTATAGCTTTCGCGTATTCCTGAATGTTGGGACATTTTGGTATTCCCCGGTCTTCGGCTGAAAGCGATTCCATGCCGGCCGTCGCGAAATAAAGCCTGACGTTGGCCTGCTCCGGCGCGATCGACTTGAGTTCCGCGCTTTTTCCATTCATGAGTATCTTTTTTTGCGCCGCGTCGGTGCCTGAAAATCCAAGCGTTTCCGGTTCCATGAACATATAATAGCCCATCGTTACAAGGATCCCCAGTATTATTAAAAGCATTATTACCGACAGCCAGTTTCCGCCGGAAGTCTGTTTTTTTTCTATCATCTTATGCCTCCACTACTTCTTTTTCGAACTTAATAAGAAATCGCGCATTCCTTCGAATATGGCGAGCGCCACTTCGTCATTATGCTCATCCGTGCCGAGCGCCTTTTCGTCTTCGTGGTTGGTTAAAAATCCTGTTTCAACTATTACCGCCGGCATCATGCAGTCTGACAGTTCCGCGATTCTGGCTCCCCTGACCTTTCTGATTTTCATGGTTTTCATTTTTTTGAAGGCTTCGGACATTTTATCTGCCAGCGCCTTTGATTCCGCTATCTTCTGAGACGTGCTCATCGACATGAGTATTTCATTGACCTGCGCGTCGATGGTGCCGGTCGCGCCGCTTCCCGTTTTAATATCGGCGGCGGGCGTCACCGTCTCCGATTTTCCGCCGTTTATGTCATAATAGAAAATTCCGATGCCTGAAGCCTGCTGTGCCGGAGAAGAGCCGGCATGTATTGAAATATATACTTTCGTTTCGTAAGTGTTTACGAATTTAAGCCGGTTTTCAAGCGGCATGAAATAATCGCCGGTTCTTACGAGAAGCGCTCGCATCTTGGTTTTATCTATTATCGTTTTAAGCCTTTTAGCTATATCGAGCGCGACGTCCTTTTCTTTAAGCCGTGTTTCGGATACGACTCCGAATTCCTCGCCGCCGTGCCCGGCGTTGATGGTTATGATACAATCCATGTTCTGAACCGGCGCTATTATCTCTTCGAGGTTTTTGATCTTGACCGCGACCTGGTTTTTAGATTTCGAATCTTCGGGCGGGGGCAATTTCTTATCATCGGCGGCGTTTTTAGAGTCCCCGATTTCAGGCAAAACCGTTTTGACTGCGACGGCCGAGGTGTCATTTTTGGCGTCTTCCGATATTACGGGAGTGAGTTCGGAATCGGGCTTACTCATGACGAACGTCACGGTATTTCCCTTCTGCCTCGAGGAAACTTTCACTTTAGCGCCGGAATTTACCGACAATATGACCTTGTTCGATTTTTCCTGTTGCGCCATTGTAAGCTTGACGCTTTTAATTATGTTTTCGGCTATCTTTATAGTCTGCTCGCCGAGTTTGGAATCGGCTTTGTTGACCCGGATATCCAGGATAGTTCCGTCGGGGTCGAGGGAGAATTTTATATTATCCATGGAAGGGGCTTTATCGAAGGTTATGTCCAGTTCGAATGATTCCTTGCCTCTTCTGTATTTAACGTTTTCTATTATCAGATCGGCCGTCGTGGTTTTTATCGCGGTCTCTTCAGTGACGGCGCCTTTATCTTTCGTTTCGCTATTCTTCGCTATCGCGGTTTCACCGGTGGTTTCAGCGTCTCCGATGACGACCTTGACATTTTCGCTCTCCGGATTTTCTTCTTCCACGACTATTTCTTCGTGATTTTCCGCCGTTTTTGCTTTATCCTTAACGTCTTTGCCCTTATCGTTTTCTTTTTTTACGGTTTCGCTTTTTTTGTCAGTTGCCGGTTTTTTTTCGCCTTCGGAAACCTCGAAAATAGAAGATACCATTTCAAGAGGTATTTGAACGTCATCTTCGGCTTTTATTACCGGATCCTTCGATTTGAAATATTTATCGTCAACGACGACGGCCCTTTTGTTTAAAACGAATTTGATCTCTTTTTTATCTTTGCCGACGACCTTATACATTTTTGAATCGGCGAAATATTTGACCGAAAGTCCTATTTTTTTTGACAGCTGGTCAAGCGAAATGTATTTGCCGCCTTCGATATTGTTCACTTCGATATCTTTTCCTTCGACGCTGACAATGCTCTGAGCGGATTCTTCGGATTCCGCTTCCTGGGACCTGGAGCTCGAAGCCGTTAAAAGAAAAAACGGCAGGCACAGAAACAGACATAGAATTAATTTTGATGGTTGGATACGGTAAGAACTCATTTTTTCCTCCCGGAGTAAATATACTTAAATTTAAATTTCGACCGGATTTTAACGGCCTTTTATGTCTTTCGCAAACTGACGTTTAAGGTCGCGCTCTTTCAAGTGTTCTTTTTTATCCACCGCTTTTTTGCCTCTGCAAAGCCCTATCTCGATCTTGAGTTTTCCGCGTTTTAAATACGCCCGGAGCGGTATTATCGAAAAACCCCTTTCCTTGCATTTGGCGGTGAGTTTTCTTATTTCGTATTTGTGAAGCAAAAGTTTTCTTGGTCTTGTAGGTTCGTGATTGCAAATATTGCCGAAAGTATATCCTGAAATATTCGAATTTATCATCATTACTTCGCCGTTTCTGGCAAGGCAGAAGCTGTCGTTCAAATTCAGTTTGTTTTCGCGCACGGATTTTATTTCGGTACCAAGAAGCGATACTCCCGCTTCGAATTTTTCGAGCACTTCATAATTGAAGTAAGCTTTTCTGTTGTTGGTGACTATTTTTATGCCTTCGCCCGTGTTTTCCATTTGTTTTCCTTCCGTTTTCAAATTATGTAGTTATATAATAATTTATTCTTTTATTCTGATCTCGTCGCCGAGGCAGATGCCTCCATTTTGCTCCGATGTTACGAGCGCTTCGGCGTATTCGTCATCGATGCGCGTGAGAAGCATTTCGCCAACCATTAAAGGTTTTTCAAAGCCCAAGACCTTCGAAGTCCTGATATCTTTGATCTCCGGATTTTTATAGGGACGGTACGCAAGCATTCTGGTCCTTAACTCGTCCCCGATCTTAAAACCGTTTTTATATCCGGCATCGATAAAAATGGAATTACCTCTTCTTTTTATCACGGTGAATTTATCGAGCGCGCTTTTCTTTTTGTCCACGACATGGCATTTGTCCATTTTAGATAGATAAGAAGGGTTTCCGGTAAGGTTATAAAGGTCGGAATAATATTGTTTGGCTTGCTCGGTTTTTCCGCCGGCAAAACAAATATCGGCCAGTTTTTTCAAAGCTGTTGTATTCGCGGGGTTCAGAAGGAGCGTTTTTTCAAAAAAATCAGCAGCCTTGTTAACGTCATTTATGTCGTAATAAATTTCACCGAGTTTGACCATGTATGAATCGTTAAAAGGTTGAAGCGCAATGGCATTGTCGAGAAGTTTTATGGCTTCTTCCCATTTTCCATCGGTCAAAAGCTTAATTGCGTCTTTATAATTTCTTTGAGCGAACGTTTTATATTTTAATATTTCCGATTCGGCGATAACCTGAGGCATTCCCTCCTCGTTCGAAAGTTTTTCGCTTTCAGCGGGGGTCATTTTAAATTTTGACGCCGCGTTTATAATGTCTTCAGCTTCGCGGTACATTTTTTTTTCGAGGTATATGTTTGAAAGATAATAATATGCCATGAAATTATCGGGATTATCGACTATGGACATTTTTAAGAGCAACGCGGCCCGGTCGAAATCGCGGGCCTTGAATTTTTGATACCCTTCGGTGAAATTTCTGGCCGCTCTGACCTTTAAAAGATCGACCGTGGCGTTTTTTTTTATTTCCGTTGCCGGCGTTCCGGAGGTCTGTAACGATTGGGATTGTTTGTTGGCGGGCGTCGTGAAAGGTGAAAATGGCGTTGTTTGGAACGCCGCCGCGGTATCTTCCTGTATCTTCCGGTTTCTGTCCATTATTCCATTTTCGTTTGCGTTGCAGGGTTGGGTCTGCGCCAGTAAAAAAAAGAGACATGGAAATATGGCCGTTAGAATAATATTTTTTTTCTGCATTTTATTTTAAAGTTCCTCTGATTAGTTAAAATAATATAATTCATTAACCTTTATCGGAAAAAACATGTTTTTAATTAATAAAAAGAGGCGCGCGGTAAAAGCGTGCCTCTCTTCTATGGCTGATCTGAATTTTCTGTTGATTGTTACAGGTTAAGCAGCGGGTTTACGAATCTTCCGCTTTTTTGCACCGAAAAGTGAAGATGCGGGCCTGTTGAAAGGCCGGAAGAACCAACTTTAGCTATGGCGTCGCCGCGTTTTATAGACTGGCCTCTTTTAACTGAGAGCGCCGAACAGTGCGCGTATAGCGTGTAAAGATCTCTGGAATGTTTTATTATAACGACGCGGCCGTAATATGATTTCCAGCCTGAATAAACGACGACTCCGTTTTCTGCGGCTTTTATCCTGCTGCCGTATGGCGCGCCTATGTCGAGACCGTTGTGAAATTTTTTAACATGGTAGACTGGATGGACGCGTGTGCCATATTTCGATGTTATGCGCCGGCTGGTGGATGGCCATAAAAAGCGCCTGTCGGGAGTTGGTTGGGAGAGCGTATCGTCTTTTGCGGAAGCGATCTTTGAAATTTCAAGTTTTTTATTGTTAGCGGACGGAACCGAAAGCGATGAGCCTGCTTTAACTCCTACTGAATGAAGCTGGTTCGCGCTCATTATTTCGGAAACCGAAACATTGTAAGTTTTTGCGATTGAAAAGAGCGTGTCCGTTTGCGTGACTATATGAGTTTTATTGAATTCTCTGGTTTCGCCGGCCTTCGAAGCATCGGTGTTTTTGTCCGTGAGCGCGGCTATATTTATGTCCTTGAGATTAATATTTTGAAGTATGTTGTTGGTGGGAAGCGTGGTCTGACTTTGTTCAATGTCGGTCATATCGAGGGCTGTATCGGATTCCGTCGCCGCGGGATTATCGCTTATCGTGAGCATGGCGTAATTAAGGTTTTCGGCTGGCAGCCCTTCGTCTTTTTCGTCTATGGATAGATAAAGTTTTGAATTGGCTATTTCATTTTCACGGATAGTTGTAGCGCCGTAAAAATTTTTCTGTAAGCTGCTGAAGGCAAGTTTGTTGTTTGAATTCAAGAGTTGGGTTTTATCCGTTTCGCGCCCGAAAATGTTTTCTGCGTCCCGGCCTATGTTGATGAGTGATGAAAGTTTTAACTCTTGAATAGTGTTCGCGCTGCTGTCGTTTGCGATCTCCGTTTCAATTTCAGATTCAGGAAGCACAGTCTGGGACGTTATCGTGATTAGATCAGATGGCGCCTGCGATATAAGTTGAGCGATAACGATGTTGTCGTTGGCAAAACTGCCGGTTACATCGCTTTTTTCGTGTATCGGGCTCTTTGAGATATTAGTGTTGTTGAAAATTTTCTCTGCTTTTACAAGTTCGCCCGGAAAAACAAGCATGGAATTTTCGAATTGTTTTTCAATGGATGATGTTTCGTTCGGTTTGGCTGTGACGGGATTGATTATAGGAACGCCGAAAAGATAAACGGCGTAAACTAAAACTATCACATAAACAACGTAGAAGTAGTTGCTTAGTTTTTTATTTATCATTAAGTTCCCCCAAACAATTTTTTCGATCTATAAAAAAATGTTTTATTAATTATACAATATTGATCGAAATTTGTCAAGTTTTAGCCCTTTAAGTAAGCCATTCGCGCGTTTAAAAACTTGAAAATAAAAGAAAAAAGGCGGTTTTGACACCGCCTTTTAAATATGTTTTTTTCAGGGTTACATAATTAATTAATTAGCATCCGCAACGCGCGCAAAAGCTACGGAACCCTCGAGGTTCTGCGCG
>CAZJFS010000020.1:11373-41980 GCA_964545075.1 uncultured bacterium | reverse complement strand
CGAAAGGCAGATTTGAGAAACGGGCATGATCAGAATTGTTAAAAATACCGATATTCAGCAGATTTGCGATATTTATAATTATTATGTCGTTAATACGGCAATCACTTTCGAGGAAACCCCAGTGTCTTGCGATGATATGCGGGCGCGGATAACCTCTGTTTCGGCGTTATTTCCATGGTATGTCTGTGAGGCTGAAGATGGTGAAATTACGGGTTACGCATATGCCGCCGCTTGGAAATTGCGTAGCGCATATCGTTTTTCGGCTGAAGCGACTGTTTATGTGAAAAACAACTTCACTGGAAAAGGGATTGGGTCTCTCCTTTATAGTGAACTTTTGAAGGAATTGAAGAAAAGGTCCTTTCATTCCGTCATTGGCGGAATCGCGCTTCCTAATGAACAGAGCCGAAAATTGCATGAAAAATTCGGATTTAAAAAAGTCGCTCAATTTCATGAGGTCGGGAACAAGTTTAACGGATGGATCGATGTCGGATACTGGCAGTTGTTATTGAAATGAAATAATTAAGATTATTGGAGGCGGATAATGGACGAAAAGATCAAAATTATCAAATTGTCTTTTGTAAACGCTTTTTTAGTTAAAGCAGGCGATGGATTTATTTTAATAGACACGGGATTGCCTGATCAGTTCGCTAAACTTGAAGAAGAGTTAAAAGCGGCCGGATGCCTGCCCGACAAATTAAAACTTGTCATCATAACGCATGGAGACTATGATCATATTGGAAATTGCGCGAAACTCCAGCAAAAATATAACGTTAAAATAGCTATCTGTGAAGCCGATTCGTTTATGACCGAGAAACTTGTAATGCTAAAGCGCAAAGTACGGAAACTCGTGATCATGCTTTTTCTCTTTATCGAGGGAATTAAAAGATTTTTTAGAAGACAGCCCCTTGCCTTCGACAAGTTCAAGCCTGATATATTTTTAACCGACGGGCAGGATCTTCGGCAATATGGACTCGACGCGAAAATAATCCATACGCCTGGCCATACGAAGGGATCTGTCTGTATTTTAACGGCTGACGGCGATCTGTTCGCGGGAGATACGCTTGTTAATATGATGAAACCAGCCATTGCGTTATTCATTGAAAATTCCGACGAGCTCAAAAGCAGTTTAACTAAATTAAAAAAAATGCAGATTAAAACTATCTATCCAGGCCATGGCGAGCCGTTTCCGCGCGGCGATATCTTTAATATCCGATAAAAATATTATGAATATTGAATATGTATCAGTACCCAAGTGTTTTTGCCGCCGTAAGCTGCAGGTGAGCGCGTATATCGGCGGAAATATTGCCGCCCGAATATGGATTGCCGGCAGGACTTTTTTTGAATATAGTTGCATAAATAACGCAGGCCGCGAGATACGTTCCATAAGCCGTCGGATGGCCGTCGGGTCCGGTTATTAATTTGATGTCCGGCCGATTTTTAAGCGAACGTTCAAAGGCGAGTCCGACCGGCGCTACTTTAATTCCGAGTTCGCGGCCGATGGCGTTGAATGCTTTTTCGAGATTCGCCGTCGTGGCTCCGGCTCCTGCCGCTATGCTGTCGGGCCGCTCCCACGTCATCAAAAGCACCGTTTCGGCGCCGTTTTTTTTAATTTCCGCGTCGAATTTCGCGCAAAATTCCCGGAATTTTGCAGGGGAAAAGATTGGATTCTGGCTTTGCTCCTGCAACAGCACGTATTTAAACTTGCCAGGGCGCATCGCCTTGCGGGCGGTTCCGTCATTCCAATGCATTTCAAGGGAGTATCCGCCCGGCGCGATCTGCGTCGATTCATTGCCGGGAGCCAGCCCGTCCAGAACGCCGCCGATGCCTTCATTGAAGCATGTGTAACTGTTGCCGATGAAAAGCACGCGCGTCGACACGGGCCTTGCGCATAACGTAATCGCTATGAGCAGGGCGGCGCAGATGACAATTGTATTTTTTAGCAAACGGCTCATTCTGAAACCCGCCTGATTTTTTGATGAATCATAAATAATATCGCTATTTTCCAAATTGCAGGAAAATTACGAGGGCGCAGATGATCGGGAAAATTATTATTAACGCTTTGTTGATCTTTTGAGCAGTCTCTATTTTTTCTCTGTCGACAAGCGCCGTCATTGCTACGATCGAAATTATATTTAGCGAAAGCATAAAGTAAATGGATATCATAAGCCGGTCGGCGAGCGTCATATAGCTTACCTGCGGAATGGCCGAAGACAGGCTTATGTGAAAAGCGACCGAAGTATATACGGTTGAAACGCCCAGTGAAATGCGTTGAGAATATTTATCGAGGCTGAGAAGAAGCGATATGAAAGAGAGCGATAGTATGACGGCAAGCGGAAGCGTCATTTTAAGCACCGATGAAAAATAAGGGCGTGCTATATTAGTCGCGAAAACATATCTTGAATAAGTATCGCTATTGTTGCCGGCCGTTGTATAACCGAAATTCGTCGAATATTTGTGCTCGGTGATTCCGCAATCGCTGCCGATGATCTCCCAGCCCTGAATTTTCGTCCTGGAATCCATGGTGCTTTCCCGAGGCGTAGCGACATACGTCATTTTGCTTATGTCAAGCTGTTTATCTTCAATTTCAATATTTATCGATTGCTGATCCAGAGGATACCTTCTGAAATTGAAGTCATTCGAAGTGGTGGCTATGACCCTGTAGTTCACCCAGCTATATTTGCGGCCCTCAATTTCGATAGTTTCGTTCGAAACCATGTCTTTAAATTCAATGGAGGCGTTCATTATCTCGAAATTTCTCGGATCTATTCCGGGATTGCTCCATATCAGCCATAAATAAAAATCGGCGGTGCAGGTTCCATTGTTTACATTGAGATTTTTATAATTTAAAATATAGGTCCCTATTTTTACTTCGTTCGTTCCAAGTTTTTTCAAGAATTCCCGCTCTTTCGTCATCGTTTCGGAATATACATTGCCGGCCGGGTTGTGCGAAGGCGCGGGAAATGCATCGTGGACCTTTATCGTCAGTACCGCAAAAGCAAGAAATAAAAAAACGGATATCGCCAAAACACAAAAGGGTTTCGTTAATTTCTTCATTATCTATTCCTTTCATTTTTCATTTTTAACGTTCGAGTAATTCTATTTTCAACGGTTTTACGACTATTTTATCGGTATAATCACCATATCTGAAGGCGTTTCTGAGCCGTTCCGAAGAGACTATCCTGCCGACGACCGTCATATCGCAAATATTATAAGTTATGAGATCTTCAGGAAATGGCCTGTCCAGCCGTATTATGAAAATATTTTCTTTGCGGCCGGAGCGGTTCTGCCTTGACGGCGAGAAACCTATGCCGGGCAGGTGATACATTATCAGATCGGTCGTGAGGCCGTATCTTTCTATTTCGCCCAGTTCGGCGCTCCATGTCACAAGGCTTCCGATGTAGCGGGATGGAAATCTATTGGCGTCCGCGAAGCTTATATTTCGGTTTAAATACGCTTTATTTATTTCGGCGTTGATCTCTTTTATCTTGTCCAGCTCGATTCGCGCGACGTTGATCCGGCTTTCTATCTGAGCGTATTCGTTGGAGTGGGGAAGCGTCATTTCACGAGCTTTTTCATAAGATTTTATGGCTGGAGCCCATTGCCTTTTTTTAAAGTAATAATCGGCGGCGTTCATTTGATTCATCACAATGTTGTCTTTTATCATGATGGCGCGCCTGTCCGCGTCCGTTAAATTCGCGTCGAGCCCGGCGGCTTTTTCATATGAGGCTATCGCGTTTTCCTGGCGCCCGGATTGCTCATAGCAAAGACCGAGATCAAACCACGCGCTTGCATTTTTGGGGTCGGCGGCGGCGGCCTTTTGAAAAAACTTTATCGCTTCGCTGAAATATCCGGTATGATAGTTGATGATGCCCTGATCCATATTAGCCTGCGCGGCTTTTTCATGTTTGCTCGCGTCGCGCTCGAATTTTTCAAGTGAATCCCGGCGGTCGCCGCCATAATAAGCGTAAAATCCTTCGGTGAAATCAGGGTATGGATAAGATATTTCAGGAGGTATCACGATCTTGTAGTTGCGGGAAAACGTCTGTACGCTGGATTTGTCCCGACCGGCGAGCTCGGCTTCGATTTTTTTCAGGACGGTTTTGGCCGCGGGATAAACCGGCTTCAGCTCTACCGCTTTTTGAAGCGCGGTCAGAGCTTTTTCAGGATTTCTTAATTTATTATAAGCCCTGCCTATGTTGAAATAAACTTCAGGATTTTTCGGATTGGCCTCGGCGGCGTTCAAAAAATTTTGGAGGGCTTCCGGATATCGGCCTCTGTAATAATACACGAGCCCGGAGTCGTTTAGCAGCTCGTCAGATTCGGCCGCCCGCGAGCAATTCGGGACGAACAGCATAAACGCCAGAACGTAAGTCGCCGCTATGAATCTCATTTTGTTTTTCAATCAGAACGCTCCGATCATTGTCTTTAGTACGTATTGCGCATAACTTAATCATTGCGGGCCGGGCAGCGTGGGTAATAAAAGTGCTTTTTAATAAATGGCTTTGCTTTATGGCATTTAAAAACGTCACGGCCGGATTTCGAATAAAATGATATCTTTCTGGTTGTCGCCGTGGTCGTCGTTGTAGTCTATTCCCCGGGAATAAAGAAAGAACCGGCTTTTATCGCGCGTGAATATAAGCGGGTCATCCGATTTTGAAAACAGGTCTCTGGAAAGCGAGGTTCCGCATATTTTTTCAATTTCGCTCAGCGAATCCGGCCATTTTCCGGTTTCACTGAAATTTTTCAGGATCCTGCATAAAAATATAAGGCCGCTCGTTCTGTAACGTACCGCCGCGTATTGTTCATAAGATCTTGAAAAATTCGGGTGAGCGATTCCCACGATCAAGTTTGAAATAGCTTCCGGTTTATTAAATAACGATTGAAATAAAGCCGGCCTGGAGTTACGCGCAACTTCGTCGCTTATTTTAGACATTTCGATGCTCGCCATGTATGGCCGGTCCGAATATTTTGAAAGCGCATCGCATATTTCCGCTTCTATCGAATCGATTTTTTCCAGCGTGAGTTTCTCGACGTCGGCCTTCTGCCTGGCCGATAAATTGTTCAGAGTTTTTATGGCCGCCGGATCCATGAAAAAAGTACCGCCGTTCGAGAACAGGTCATGTTTGACGCAATTTTTCATCTGCGCCTGGTCGCTCTTTATGACGTCGGAGAATCCGATTTCCTCGCCGTCCATTCTTTCCAATAATTTTGAAAGCTCGTCGTAACGCTCCGCCGTAAGGCCGGCCTTACGGAACGCGACCTGCGTTTCGGGTCCAGATAAGGCCGTGATTTTAATGGAGTCGCCTATAAGGTGCGTTAAAAGCGTTAAAACTTCTCCGTCCCCGGCGGCTATGATCTGCCCGAATTTAAAATTAATTAAGATCAGTTTGAGCGAGTCCTCGTATCTGCCTTTGATCAAAAGGTAGTTCGACGCGGCTTTTAAAAGTTTGGACAGGTTCCGGCAGTAATTAAATTCAAGTATTTTGTCGGTGAGCTTGCCGCGGTCCGCCTTCGCCTGGTCGTAAACCGGGACCTTTTCGGCCATTATTTTATCGAATTCGCCGATTAGCTTTTTAATTTCGGATTCATATTTAAAATATAATTTTTCCGATTTTTCAAGGTTCGCCTTTTTTTCGTCGTCACTGATATTTAAAGCTGATATATTTACGATCAGGGCGGCGTCCGCCGCGCCGTTCCTGTCAAGGCCGGCGTGCTCCTTCATGAAGCAGTTGAAGTCCCTGTATATAGATCCGGCGGCGGTTTGCGCCGAGACCGGTTCGGATGCTGCGATCGATATCAAAACGCAGATCGCCAGAGCGCAAAAAGAATTGAAAAATCCTGTTTTCATTATTTTATATCTCCTTAGCTTATCGTTTAAAATTATTATTTAGCGCTCCGGTAAATTTCCCTATACGTCACTCCCGTTGCGTATAACTTTTCAAAGTATGAGCAAAGTTGTGCGATCACGGACATATCCGTGACGATGAAATTCACCTGATGCGCCCTGTCGATATCTCCGCCATAAAGGTTGGTGCTTCCGAGAATAGCCTTGTAACCGTCGGCTATCAATATCTTGCTGTGAGTTATGGTAGACGGGGAATCAAAACGGATGCCGGTTATTCCCGCTTTCATAAGCGTTTTGGCGGTTCTCATATTTGCCTTATGGATATGTTCATTGAAGGAAATAGATGATTGCTCTATGAAGGCTCTTATTTTAACTCCGCGTTTATGGGCCGCTATGAGTTCGCGGAAAAGTCTCGAAGCGTTCGAGTCCTTGTCTTTCGTATCGTAATCGAGAAGATAAGTCGTGATGCATATTTCTTTTTTCGCGTTCCTTATAAGTTCCAGCGCGTTCGGGATGAAATTTCGGTCCGTTATGGCCTGGATTTTTTGCCCCGCGGCGGATTCGACGTCTATGTCGACGCTGGCTTTTGAGGGCAGCGCCTTGACGTAATCCATAAGCGTCCCTGCAATTGCAGAGGAATGTATAAGAAGATTTGATTCGTTATTTTTGATCATGGATGTTTCGGTAAGATTGGTCGATCCGGAAAGCGTCCAGAGCGAATCGACTATTACCAGCTTGGAATGAGCCGTCTTGCTGCCTTCGTTGATGGCAACCGTGATTCCAGGCCGTTGAAGCCTTTTTCCCGCTTCGCGGTTTCGGGGGCCCACGCCGCTCGAGCCGCCGTTTAAAAAAATATCGATCTTTACGCCGCGCCCCGCGGCGGCGATTAAGGCGTCGGCTATTTCGCCGGCGGTTTTAGTTTCGCACGAGAAGGAGTAATGGCTCATGTATATCGATTCCCTGGCCCTGTTTATAAGGAAAAGAAGCGTTTCTGGATAGTCTTCGTTGAAAACCGCTTTGGCTTCGATGGCGTTTGCGGGAATGGCGTCATTGAAAAAAACTTTGTCGTATGCGTTAACGTTAGACGAAATAAATATGGCCAGAAATAACGGCATCAATAAAAGCGATATTTTTTTCAGCATTTTATGCTCCTGATAAATTTAAAATAGCTAATTCCTATTTAGCGCGCGCAAAACTTTTTTCGCAATTTTAATTTCAAGTTACGGACTATGTTAATGATTACCGGGAGGCGTTATAAAATTATATCATAGCGTAAAATATAGTGTCAACGTTTTTTGGGTTGCCGCTTTTTTCATAAACACACGAAGTCTTGCATTGCCGCCATTGATGTGATAAAATACCAACGCAATTTCTAAAGAAAGACGGTCCTTAAATGATAATAGACAGCCATATGCACGTCGGCACGATCGACGACCTCGACATGCCCGATTACCTGGTTATTCCCGCCATGGAACGATACGGCATAGCCTTCGGCCTCCTCTCAAATATCGAAGGCGGCGAGTTCGGCAAATACGGCCGCATTCCCGACAACCTTCAAAAAAATCAGCGCGAAGCCAATGACAGGGTTCTGGAGCTCGTCCTTCATAACCCTTCAGCCCTTGCCGGACAGTTCTGGATCAGGCCGGCCCTGGAAGGTTACGCGCCCTGGATAGAGCAATACCTTAGAACCAACAGTTCGTACTTTTGCGCGATAAAGTTCCATCCATTCCGCGCAAACATGAACATCACTCACGAAAATCTCATTCCTTATATCAACCTTGCCGAACGGCTCTCGCTTCCATTCGTCGTGCACACCGCCACCGACGAATTTTCAGCTCCAGAGTTCGTTCTGGAAGCGGCACGCCGTAATCCGGGCGTCAATTTCATCCTGGTGCACATGGGCCTGGGGACCGATAACGGCATGGCTATTGAATGCATACGTTCGCTCCCCAATATTTACGGAGACACGACCTGGGTGTCCCCTGAAAGCGTCCTTCGGGCCATAGGCGAGTGCGGCAGCGAAAAGATTATCTTCGGAACCGACTCGCCGATCGATGGCATCGATACCTATTCCAAATATTCCGATCTTCTGACCCGCCTGGATTCGATCGCTCCGCATGATCGCGAGAACGTCCTTTTCAATAATTCCATAAGATTGTTCAATCTTGCCATTCCCGGTGTCTGAACCGCGTAAGGGCATTCAACTTAAAACTTGATTGGATTCATATCGAGGCCGGATGTGTTTTTGAGAACGGCTCCTGCCATAATGCGAATAGCAGCACTCATGAAGCCTCTTTACTTGTCCCGGTGAATAATATGCGTCGCGTTCTCTGGCAGGGCGCCGAGCCCGGTCCTTAAAAACGAAGGATAAAGAGGCAGGCCGTTCAGCTTATCGGCGTCGAACCATTTGAATATAAGTCTTATACCGCCCTCGTCGCCGTCGAACTCTTCATGCGCGAATATTTTTGAGTTCTTATCGGCCTCGAGAAGATAATACATTCCGATCTCGTGACAGTTGACGCCTTCGTAAACGAAAAAATTTTCGACCATATATACGAGGCGCTTAACGATAACCGCTATACCTATTTCCTCCATCATTTCACGGACTATAGTTTTATCGGACGGCTCGAACATTTCCGCACGTCCGCCGGGCATCGCCCATATCTGTTCATGTTCCGAACGGTGAAGAAGGACCTTTCCGCCGTTCTGTATTATCCCGGCGATCCTGTAAATGAACTTGCTGTTTCCACGGTCGAATGTTATCATTTTATTCCTCGTCACCGGCGGATATGCCGTTATTCCAGAAGTTTTCTATTTCGGTGTTTGCCGTATCGCCGCATCTTATGACCGAAAGCGGCTTCCAGTGTTCCGGTAGCAGCCGTTTATATTCGAAATGCGCGAATCGCTCGTCGATAAGGATTATCACGCCCCGGTCGGTCTCCGTGCGTATTACGCGCCCGACAGCCTGCAGGACCTTGTTTATGCCGGGATAAATATATGCGTATTCGAATCCGCGCCCGTTCTCGCCCTGGAAATATTCCCTGATTATTTCCCGCTCGAGGCATACCTGCGGAAGTCCTACGCCGACGATGGCGGCGCCGGAGAGCCGATCGCCGGTGAGGTCGATGCCCTCGCCGAAGATCCCGCCCATTACCGCGAAACCGATGAAGGTCCCGTCCCGCTGGTCCCGGAACTCGTTTAAAAACGATTCTTTTTCAGTCTCGCTCATATTCGGTTTCTGGCATATTTTTGAGATTTCAGGGTTCCGGTCCGAAAAAATCCGGAACACCTCGTTCATATAGCGGTATGAAGGAAAGTAAATAAGGTAATTCCCCTTTTTTCCGCGGGTTAAAGTTCCTATGAGCTCCGCAATTTCTCCGTATGTATTTTCGCGGTTCTTATATTTCGTTGAAACTCTGTATTCGGCCATGACCTTGAGATTTTCGCGCGGGAACGGAGACGGGAGGGCCATGGCGGCGTATTTATCGCCGCCGCCAAGAATTTTCGCGAAATAATCGAGGGGCGTGAGAGTGGCCGAGAAAAAAATCGCGGCCCGTCCTCGCGTGAGCGCCTGCTTTAAAAGTTCTGACGGATCGAGGCAAAACAATTTTACTGAAATATCCCGCCCGATTTTTTCAAAATATGTTTTGAATCTGGCATCGTAAAAATCGTAGGACCTTTGAAACGCGAGGCATTCGAAAAAAATATCCATAAGAGCTTCAGTGAAAGGCGCTTCGGCGTTTTTAGCCAGCCATTCCCGGGCGGCCTGTATGAAATTTCCAAGCGGCACGGTTATTTCCTCCGGCGGCTCCGCCTGTACATATGCGTCTTTTTCACTGAACATTTGGCTTTTATCGAGTTTTAAAAAGTATGAGTTTATTTTCCCGAGGCTACGGTATAGTTTCGGCGCGTCTTTTTTCAGCGCCTTTCTCACGGCCGCGACGCCCTCGCGGTTGAGCCGGGCCGAGAACATTTCGCGCGCGCGGTCCACCAGGTTATGCGCCTCGTCGATGAGGAACGCGTAATCGCCGCCGCCGTCCTGGAAGAAGCGCTTCAGATAAACGCGCGGGTCGAAGACGTAGTTGTAGTCGCATATCACGCAATCGGCTAATATGGACAGGTCCAGTGAAAATTCGAAAGGCATACGCCGTGTTTTTTCGCATATCGTTCGACGTCCTCGCGGCCGAAATGCCCGAGGGGGAATATGTCGCCGATAGCCCTGCCGACGCGGTCGTAATATCCTTTCGCGAGCGGGCATTCCTCGGGGTCGCAGGCCGATTCAGGGCTGGGGCAGATCTTGTCCTTCGCGGTCAGCGCAAGCGTCTTTAATTTCAATCCTCGTTCGCGCATTTTTTCCGCGGCGTTTTCCGCTATGGTTCGCGTGATGGTCCGGGCCGTAAGGTAGAATATCTTTTCAATGCGTCCTTCGCCCATGGCTTTTATAGCAGGAAAAAGCGAGGCCATGGTCTTTCCCGTCCCGGTCGGCGCCTCGGCGAAAAGTCTTCCGCCGTCCCTGACGGTCTTATAAGCCGCGACCGCCATTTCCCTCTGGCCTATCCGGTAAGACGAAAATGGAAAGTCAAGCGCTTTTATCGATGCGTCCCTGATCTCGCGCCAGTCGATGAGCGCCTTCGCTCGGCGCATGTAATTTTCCGTTAAAAAGCTGAAAAATTCCGCCAGCTCTTCGAGAGTAAAGTTTTTCACGAAGCGCTTCGTATCGCGCGTATCGATATTAAAATATGTCAATCTTACGGTTATCGAACCGAGCGAATTTTGAAGGGCGTAAATGTATGCGTAGCATTTCGCCTGGCCCCAGTAGACGGGGTTGTCTTCTTCAGATATGTCCTCGAGAGTTCCGGCAGTCGTTTTTATTTCATCGATGGTGACGCCGTCCGTTTTTTTTATAACGCCGTCTATCCTTCCTGAAATTTCAAGATCGATCCCGTTCATGCTAACGATATGCGAAATGGATATCTCGGCCGAGTATTCTTCTCCGGCCGTTCTTTGCAGGAACTGATGGCCGCGCGTGCCTTCGAGCATCCTCGCTGGTTCCGAGAATCCGAAGCGCAGATCGCCGCTTTTGAGAGTAAATTCGGCGAGTTCGCGGACCGATATTTTGAGGGTTTTGTTATCCGGCATGATGCGGTAATTTTACCATAAAAACGCGGTTAAATCAAGTAAATCATAGGCTTCTTTGAACATTGCCGCGCCGGCAGGAACGAATGCCGGCATGCTTTCTTTCTCAAATATTTTTAATCTTGCATTTTTTCGAAAAATCGAATATAATGAAATCAACGTCTATACGTCGTTTTTTAACAGCCCTCTCGATTTTATCGATTTTTCAACGCTGCATCAATACCGTCTTCTTTACCATTTTTATTTTTGCAAATAAATCATGTCATTAGAAGTGCTTGTTGGCAGGGTATATCATTGAATATTAATGTAACTTTTCAAACATCAGTCAAAATATTATATGGGCTTTTCGGGAATGCGAAACTTAAGCGATATATGTAAAGGTGGTAAAAAATGAAAAAAATCTTGCCGGTTTTAATGCTCGCCGTTATTATTTCCTTTTGCGGGAGTGTCTATGCTTCAGCAAATATACCTGAAACTCTCGAAAAAGCGATAAAAAAATGTCATAACGATGTCAGTTATCTTGAAGTTTCCATAGTTGAAGGTCCCGATAATATTAAAAATCCAGAAACTCGAGCCTGGTATTACTATAAGAATATGAATAATTTCAGAAGCGAAATGGAAGAAGGAAGAAAAGACCATAAAATGATCAAAATATATACGGACCAGGGCTTCAGTATGTACAGCGAAGAGCAGAGAAAACTGCTTGGTAAAAAAGAAGGCAAATCAAGTGAAATTATAGACATCTTATACATGATCGGCACTGGAAAAGTAGAAGAAAAAAAGGATGGCGACAATTTAGTTTATTCGTTCATTCAAAGCGGCACGACAAATAGAACAATAGAAATAACGGTTGATCCTCAAAAACTTCTCATAATTAAAAAAGTTTATTACAATCGTGATAAAACGAAGATAATCTTTACTTACAATAACTGGAAATTTGAAAAAATTGACGAACGTCTTCTTGATTATAAATCTTTAATCGAAAGATAAGGCCTTGTCAAAATATCTTTGAATACAAGCGCGTATAAACAAATGTCAGCCATGTAAGAGAATCGTATAATCATTTATAAAATTATAAATGTAACTGATAAAAAAGGACTGCTTCAAAAATCATTGTTTTGAAGCAGTCCTTTTTTTAGTACGGGTTCCGCCCGCTTTAAGTTTTTGATTATCGGTTTACAGCCGATTAGAATATTCCGTCAACGAGATGGAAGATATTCATTTTAGCTTTTTCCGAGAACTTCGTGCGCCATTCCTTGGCGGCTTCGAGAGTTACGAGTTTGCAGTATTTGAGATCTTCCATGAACACGTCGTGGAGAATCTTCGCGAATTCTTTGTTTTCGATGAGAATGAGCTCTTCCGCGTCGAGGCCGTGGCTTCTGGAGTTAAGATTATAAGATCCTATCGTAACGGCTACGCCGTCGAAGTAGTTGCATTTCGCGTGAAGCGTCTGGCTGCCGTACCATTCGTAGATCTTTATATTGTTTTCGATGAGGTTCTGGAAGAAATAGTGGCTGGCGTAAACGATATATTTGCCCATGTCGTTTGAATACATGGAGTTTGTGATAATGCTTACTTTAACTCCGCGCTTGCTGGCGGCGACCAAAGCTTCTTCGAGTTTTTTAGCCGGCAGGAAGTAAGGCGTTTCGAGTATGACTTCGGTTTTAGCCCTGTTGATATACCATACCATGGCTTCTAAAACATGGTCGTCCTTGTTCAGCGGATAGTGCGATATGAATCTGAGGTCGATATTTTTAACCACCGGCGCAACCGCGTAGTATTCGCGGAGAACTTCTTTTATGAGGTCGGGGTTCGTGGAGGGTTTGTACATCGTCGAATCGTCGACCTTGAAGTCTTTGGAAAGAAATTCCGCTTCGTCGCGGGACTGCTGTGCTTCGTCCGATCTGACGAGCAGGTTCTGATTGTCGCCTTCTGCCCAGTTGTTTAAAAACAGCTGTTTCATTTCCATTACGACGGGCCCTTCGAGGTATATATCCGTGTCGCGCCATCCTTCGACGGTTATCGAACCCATAGCGTAGTCGTCGCCGACGTTCATGCCGCCCGTTATAGCGCCTGTGTCGTCCACGATGAAGAGTTTTTGATGGTTTCTGTTGTTCACGCGCTGCGGGGTTTTGAAGGGATTATTATAGAGGGCTACTTTTACGCCGCCGGCGCGGAGCTTGAAGATGATGTCTTTTTTATAGCTGAATGTCGTCCAGTAATCTACTATTACGCGAACGTCAACGCCCTCTTTGGCTTTCGCGATGAGGATGTCGGCGAGAGTGTTGCCGGTCTTGTCGTTTTTGTATGAGAGATATTCGACGTAAATGTATGATTTAGCTTCTTTAGCGATCTCGTAGCGTTTGGCGAACGAGCATTTGCCGTTTATGAGAAGCGTTACGTCGTTGCCGGCGACGGGCTCGGAATCTGTGAGATTATCGAACGTTGCGTCGGTCGTGGCGAAATTTTGCGTGAGTTTTTCGTAATCTTTTTTGAAGGAGTGGAAATCGCATACGGCTTTTTTGTATTTAAAAAGGCCGGCGTAGTAAGAAACAAGAGCTTTTCCCTTGGCGAATGGCGAGCTCCATTTTATAGCGGCGTATTTGTCATAAAGAACTTTGGCCGCGTCTTTTTTCGTGTTCATGGTTTTTACGACGGCCGTCTTTTTTTCCTGCATTTTGAAGTCCTGGACGAGTTCCTGGGCTTTTTTTACCTGATCCGCGTTCTTCGACATTGAAGCGACTTCGGCCGCGAGTTCCTGAGCTTTTTTGTAGTCGCCGCGAAGGTTTGCGTAATGGCGGGCGAGCTGAATCTTCAGATCGTTGACGTCAACGCCGATTTTTGATTTTGATGATATCTTTTTTTCGAGATCCGCGATTATCGCGTCATATTTCTGCTGTCCGCGGCTTTTTACTGCGGATGCGGTCGCGGCTTCGCCCGAAGCGGTTTCGCTGTCGTCTGAAACGGCCGCGGCTTTATTGGCGCCGGCCTGAACTTTTTCAGCTTCGGGAAGGGCTTCGGTCTTTCCGCCGAGTTTTTTATAGTTCTCGAGGCTGGTCTTGTATTCTTCGCATAATGCGTCGAGCTGGCGCTGCGGGGCGTTGGCGTTTATGGCCTCGATATATTTTTTGTACGAGGACATGTACTGCTGGTAAGCTCCGTTGAGGTCGGTCCCGGCGGCGAATGATGCCGTAGCGAAGACGCTCAGCACGCAGAGCGTCAAGATAAGGGTCAAGGTTTTTTTCATACTAACCACTTCCTTTTATATTTTAATGATTTTTCTAAATTAACGGCCGGTAACCGATTTTTCCGAGAGTTTCTGATACTCTTCCAGACTCGATTTGAGTTCAGCCAGAAGTTTTGCGAGTTCATCCTTGGATGAGTTTCCTGAATCCAGGGCGGCTATGTAAGCCTGATAGCTGCTTTTGTATTTATCGTATGCCGCTCTGACCTCCGGGGTCGCGGTTTTCACTGTTTCTATACCGTCGCTCTCGTCACGTTCAGCGGTTTGCGTTTCGACGGCCGCCTGAGGCGTTTCATTTTCGTCGATCCTGCCGGAATTTGAAGCAAGGTTGAAATCGGCGTTCTCGCCGGCTACGATCGCTGAAAGTTCGGGCGAAAGCTTTCCGGTTACATTCAATTTCGTAAAAGGTCCGGTGGACGTCTGGCTGAAAACCTGCGTAGCAAGGATCGATACGCCGGGAACGGCCGCGAGCCCTATGGAAGCGGTTTTCATGAAGGCTTTTTCGGCCGCGAGCGATTCCTTAAGCCATTTGCCTTCGGTGTCGAGGCTTTTCGTCATCGAATACAAAAAGCGCGCCACGACGAGCTGATCGGATATTATATTGGATTGGTTGTCGCCTTTTTCCTGCTTGGCGGCCGCGTCTGATTTTTTATACATTTCGTCCACTTTTTTGCGCAGGTCGTCGGCTGCCGCTTCGCCGTTGGCTATGCCGAAATAGGCTCTCTTCTGAATAAGGTCTATGAGATATCCGTTTTCAAGCTTGTTGATCTCTTTGGGGTTCTGACAGAGATAACTAATGAATCCGACTATTTTCGAGACATCTAACTTGCTGACGTCGGCGAACGTTATTTTGAGGTTGAGGTTGGTTGAATGGTCGAATACGTAATCGCCCTTGAGAGCGTCTTTCAATACGTTCTTGCATTTCATGTTGTAGAGGAGGCTGAAGCCTGAAGCGTTGATTATGCTTTTCATGGCGTTGTCTATTCCGGCCAGTTTATATCCGACGGGCGAATATAATATTTTGTTGATGGTAGTGCTTGAATCGGTGAACATGGAGAGTTTATAAAGATCGTTTATGTCGTTGGCAAGTCTCAAGCTATAGAGCAGGGCGATATCGCGCGCGCCGCCGTTTTGAATGTTTCTTACGATATAAACCGCGTCGTCGACGTTCGCGCAGTTAAGAACCATCGCCAGGAGTTTCTGGTCGTGTTCTTTTTTGCTGTAGCTTTTCGTGCCGTTTATTTTTTCAACATCGGCTTTAAGGCTGTCACTTATTTTTTCAAGGCCTTTATACGCCACGGCGACGTTTTTGAAATCGAAGTTCGGAAGCTTGTTTTCGCTCGTTATAAAGATCTTTATCTTCTGGCGCTGATCGGGATAATTGACCGAAGCGAATTCTATTTCATAGGTTCCGGTATTCATTGAAGCCGAATTGACCGTGAACGCCTTTCCGTCGAATGAGCATCCGGCCGGTATGGGTTCGCACTTAACGGGGTTTTCAAAAGTCCTGTGGCCGTGAACAACGTGCCATACTTCGAAAGTGACGCTTTCGCCTTTTTTCACAAAGAGTTTTGATATGGGCTTGGTGTATAAGAACTGTTTTAAAGGCGTAAGCCCGAGGTTGGTTTCCTCGATATATCTGGGAACAAGGTCTATTCCGGCATATTCATAAGCAGCTTCGACGAGTCCTACGCATGTGAATTTTTCGCCGTGGCCCTTGCCGTATCCGCCGGTGCCGTAGGTGTTATTGTTTTTATTGAAAAACAACGCCGTTATCGGCTTGCTGAAGCCTTCGTAGTTGTAATCGGAGTTTTTGAGTATGTAATTGTGTGAAAATTCGAGGATCTTTCTGCGATAAACGAATTCGTCAGGGCTTTCGGTGAGAAGATCGACGTTTCTGGCGCCCATATAGGTTCCGTCGAGAAGTTCGTCGTATTTTTTTATCGCGGCGCTTTCGGCTACATTATCGCCGAATAGCTTTTTGAGGGTCTTGCTGAAGGTGGTATCTTTTTTAAGGGAATCTTCCATTTTTCCGTGGCCTTTTTCGAAACGGCGCATCGGGTAGAAATAGCCGTACCATACTCCGAAACGGGCTGATTCAGCCGTTACGTATTCCTCTATTCCGTCGTTGTTGTTGTCTTTTCTGCCGGCGTAAATTGCCGCGTGGCCCGTTATCCAGCCGCTCTTCTGCATTACAGGCGCTATATACGGGAACGGACCCTGCGAGAATATGGCGTCGCCGGGCGAGGCCGGGATATCCACCATAAGATACGGCGGGTAGTCCCAGGCGAGACCGAGTTTGTAAAGGGTTGCGGGGTCGTAAGTTGAAACGGCGCTTTTACTCGAAGCGGCGTCGCCGTAGGAAGCGCACATCAGCGAGGCTGACAGTATTAGCGCGAAGACGATCGGACGCAGGAAATTTTTCATAGTGACCTTCCTTTCATTAGTACAAAAAAACTTAAAGTATATTAATAATAAAAAAACAAAAAAACAAAAATCGCGTATAAAAAAATTGTTATATCAATTTTACTCGAAAATTTCTAATATTTCAAGTTTTAGCCCGATTTTTAGTGTTTTATTTTTCGGAAATTAAGCGCTTGTGATTTTATTTAAAAATCGCTTAACTTTTAGGCGCGGCCATAAAGCCGGGGACGGGGAATTTTTCGCGCTCAAAATGCCGTCCAAAGCGATGAAAACCGTTTGAAAAATAACGGTTAATGAGATTTTAATGAAAAGGTGAGGAACTCAATCGAGTCGAACCGGAAAAAATTGTGGAAAAGAATAAGCGGGAATGACCATAAATTTTTAAAAAATAAAAGAACCGCTCAATGGCGGGGCTGAAGCAATTAAAGTAGCTTGCGGCGCGAAACGAAATCAGGCGTTCTTATAACCGATTATATTGTCTATCACGCGCAGGCGTTCTTATAACCGATTATATTGTCTATCACGCGCAGGCGTTCCTCGAGATATGAGGTCGGCGTGAGACTGAGGATTTCCTTGAATTCCCGGATCATGTGCGATCTGTCGTAGTAGCCGAATTCTTTTAAAAGCATTTCCGGACTTATTACCTTCTTGATGCGGATGTTTTCGAGGCACAGCCTGAGCCTGATGATTTTGATGAAGGATTTCGGGTTTAAACCTATTATCGCGTGGAATTTTCTGCTTAAGTGGCGCTTCCCGTAATATGACGATTCCAGCAGTTCGATTACGCGCGTTATGTGTTTTGAGCCTATTATTTTTTTTACGGTGTCGATGATATTTTCGTCGTCTTCAATTTTTTTCGAGCTGAGATTGTGCGCGAACCTTTTTTCAAGCATGTCCTGGAGGATATTCGTGGCTGCGGTTTTATCGGGCGCGTTAAGAACGCTTTCGCAAATTTCGCGGCCGTATCTTCCAAGGGCGGATTCAAGTCCGATTATTTTTTCGGTGAAAAGATTCATCGGCGCGTTTAGAAAATAATGAGCGCCCCATGGTTTGAATTTAACGAGAAAACGGTAGCCGCTGCGGTAATTGACGATTATCGCCCTTTTTGTCTGGCCGAGTATGAAGCAGCGGTCGGGCGTCACGTAGCCGTGTTCGTTGAGTTTGTATTCGCAAAATGGAGCGTTCTGGATGATCAATCCGGTGCATCCGTCGGGGGTCAATACGTAATTGAAGGGTTTTTCAGGATAATGGAACTCGCTGTAGGCCAGGCATTCGATATATTTTTTCAGGCATTCGCGCGGTTCCGTGAAGTCGCGTTTTATCATAATCGGTTCCCAGGAAAATACTGAGGCGGGACCTCCATAATTTTATATTTTAAGGTATCAATCAATAAATCTACCGTATCAGATAAGACTCGAAAAATCAAGTGTAAAAATCGGACTTTTTGGAAAAATCGAATCGCCGGGTATGAAAAAAATTATATCAAGTGATAAATACCGGATTGAAGTCGTCCGTTTTTTGTGGTATGATGTAATTATATGAGAGGCGGTGGTTTCGTGAAAATCAGCTATGAAAATAGAGCCGGTTTAATTTCAGGGGGCGGCGCCAGGGCCTTATTATTCTGCGCGGCCGTCATAACGGCCGTTTTGTCATCATATTTCTATTTTTCCGGTAGATTTGACAGTTTTGGGCGTTTTATGGAAATGAAAAATGAAGTTAAACAAGTTGGGAAATATATTTCAAAGGAAGGTGCGAAAATGGAAAAGGCGACTTTTGCCGCGGGCTGCTTCTGGGGCGTCGAACACAGATTTGGAAAACTTAGAGGCGTCGTCAAAACAAGCGTCGGATATACGGGCGGCAGGTTGAAAAATCCGGCCTATGAGGACGTCTGCAATAAAGACACGGGACATGCCGAGGCCGTTCTTTTAGAGTTCGATCCGCTCATTATAACATATGACCAACTTTTAGAGGCATTTTTCGCGATGCACGATCCGACCCAGTTGAATCGCCAGGGTCCCGATCAAGGCGATCAATACCGCTCGGCTATATTTTTCCATTCGGGCGATCAGGAGAAGGCGGCGCTTGAATTTATAGCCAGGCTAAAAAAAAGCGGAAAATTCGCGAGTGAAATCGTTACGCGCGTCGATGCGGCGACGCAATTTTATACCGCTGAAGAATATCATCAGAAATATCTTGATAAGAAAGGCGGCGACGCCTGCCACTTATAATTGACAAGGATTTTCGGCGGTCGAAGTTTTCATGAAATGCTTCAAGCATTCGAGGTTGACTTCGTCTAAAATGGAGCTTGCTTTTTTTCTGTTACGCTCGTATAAAGCGCTTTTAACGTTTCCGATGAGTTCCGATATTTTCGGCGCGCAAGCTTCATCGGCCGCCGTTTTGAATTCGTTCGCCGTTTTTATCGCGTTATCTATGTCGTCGTTATGGACGTATCTTGTCAGGCGCGAGAAAAAATTGGGATAATCCCGCTGGAATTTTATTTTTGGCGGAATGTTTTCTGAAGAGCTGGTTCCGGCAACGTCAGGCGCGCCGGCATTTTCCACGGCTATATATTTTTTTGTCATAATAAGCATACTTCCTCCCGTTTTTTTCTTATATTATAAACGGAAAGCAGCGATAAAATATATGTAAAAAAAGGACTTTTGAATTTTTTCAGCTGGAAGCTTCATAGCCTATTATATTGTCGATTACATGCAGATATTCGCTGAGATATGACGTCGGCGTGAGTTTCAATATTTCCTTGAATTCGCGCACCATATGGGACCTGTCGTAGTAGCCGTATTCGCTTAAAAGCAGTTCCGGGCTTACTTTTTTTTTCGAATGTATATTTTCGAGGCACAGGTTGAGCCTGATGATCTTGATGAACGTTTTCGGGTTCAAGCCTATTATCGCGTTGAATTTCCTGCTTAAATGGCGTTTTCCGTAATATGACGAATCCAGAAGCTCCATGACGCGGGTTATGCGTTTCGAATCGATAATTTTTTTTACGGTTTCGATGAGGTTCTCGTCGTCATTTTTTCTTTTCATGCTGACGTTATGCGCTATCCTTTTTTCGAGCATATCCCTGAGAATATTTACGGCGGCGGTTTTGTCGGGGGCGTTAAGAACGCGCTCGCCCATTTCGCGGCCGTATCTGCCAAGGGCCGTTTCCAGGCTTATTATTTTATCGGTGAAAAGGTTCATCGGCGCGTTCAGGAAATAATGGGCGCCCCAGGGCTTGAATTTGACCAGATAGCGGTATCCGCTTCCATAATTGGCCATGATGGCCTTCTTTGTCTGGCCGAGAATGAAGCAGCGGTCGGGCGTTACATACCCGCGTTCGTTGAGCTTGTATTCGCTAAACGCCGTGTTTTGGATCAGAAGCTCGGTGTAGCCGTCGGGCCTTAGCACGTAATTGAAAGGCTCATCCGGAAAATTGAACTCGCTGTATACGAAATATTCGATATAGTCTTTTAACTTGTCGCCCGGTTCTATGAAGTCGCGTTTTATCATAATTTTTTCCCGCCGGAAATATAGCGGCGGTCCCTTCCGGATATTATATTTGAAACAGGCATTTGATTTTCAACTTATCAGATAACCCCGAAAAAATCAAGTGTAAAAATCTGACTTTTTAAAAAGAAATTGCGTCGCCCGGCCTGGAATAAGCGAAAATTTTCGTTCCGGCCGTTCCGGCGGTTTTTATAAATTCTTTTATTGCCGCCGTGTCTCCGAACGAATGCATCGGCACGAAAAGCTTCGGCCTGACGGCTTCGATAAATTCAGCGGCGCCCGAATAATTTGGAAGGCGGGCGTCGGCGTTCGAGAAGGCGACGTCTATGCTCTCTTTTTTTAAAATTGAAATAGCGCCGGCGAAAACCTTTTCCATATAATTTCTGGTCTCTTCGTCGAAATCGTCCCAGCTCCATTTCGCGAGGTCGCCGCCGAAATATACAATTATTTCAGGCGTTTTTATGAGATATGCAAGACCCGCGTCGTTGCTTTTAAAGGTTTTTATCGTGAGTTCGCCGAGTTCATAAGTTTTTTCGGCTTTAGCGATCAGCAAATTATTTTTTGACGGAGCCGCTATGTCGTCGGAAATTATATAACGCGCGTCCGGACAAACATTAGATAATTTGAATATATCAGAACTGTAATGGTCGGGATGGGCGTGCGAGGCGAAAACGAAAAGTTTTTTGCCGCGTATATTCGTCTTTATTGTTTCGGTTTCGCCGAGTTTCAGGAAGCTCGAGGCGGGCATATCGAATAAAAACGCGGTTTCGCCGTATTCGAGGATGAAGCAATTGTGGTGGATATATATTATTTTTGTTTTCATGAGAACGCCTCCTGAACGTTTCGCGTTATGATAAAATTATCAAGAATTATCTTTAATTGACGCTGCGGTTATTGACAAAGACGTTATTCCGGCGCCTGTCGAACCCAGGGCGTTGAAAAAGCGAATAAGATAATCAGCATCAGCGATTTCGGAATGGTTTGATCTGCGGAATTCCAGACAACCAGCTGCCGAGCCATCCGGCGGAAACGAACGTGAATTCCTTGTCGTGATCGAAGCCTTTCCATCTTATGGCCGTGCCGTGCTGGATCGCGGTGAGCGCGAGCAGTTTTCCGCCCCTGTACCAGTCGATACCAGGATATCCGCAGCAGAGGCATTTGGAATTTGACTGCCATACCGAAAATTTAATGTTTTTGGATATATCCTTGATCTCTATCGGATCGGTTATCACCGCCAGAACCTTCTGTTTATTGACGGGACCGCAGCAGTCATACCCGCCTTCCCGGATAACTATGCGGTCGGCGTCCTTTATCGCCCGATGGAAAGGATCGTCCGTTCCGTCGAGGAAGGCGTCTATGGGCACCCAGAATAAATCTGAGATAAGCGGCGCGTATGGAATAAAAAAAACCATGAAAATGATCAGAAATATTATTTTGGCGGATCGCGATAATTTAATCAAGGGTCTGCTCCTTTGAAATTATGGCGGGCTATCGGGCCGTCTGCATATATAATTATAGCACCGTGGTTCCGATAAGGGGTCTGCGAATGAAAAATCCCGTCCGTTCTTTATTTAACGGACGGGATTACATATTTAAAACCGGTTAATCTATGTTGGTTATTACGCCTTCGAGTTTTTCGGCGTAATAACGTTCGGCCTTTAAAATGTTAAAACAGAGCTCGGGTACCGTCAGAAGCTTCTGCCTTAGCTTTTCACCGTCTACGGCCAGAACGCGCATATCGCTCATTATGGCTTCGACCGTGACGTTCGAAGGCGTTTTAAGGATGGCTTCCAGCCCAATGAAGTCGCCTTTGCCGGCGAGCATTATCGTGCCGAGCCATCCGGCTTTCGAGGACTTCTGGACTTCGCCGTTGCCCGACATCACGAGATAGACATTTTTTATCGAATCGCCTTCCCATATTATATCGGCGCCTTCGTCGAAAACGACCTCTTTCGCCATAAAAGCGATCTCGCGCTGCGCGTTCGCGGCGACATCCCTGAAAAGTTCCATGTCCTTTATGAAATCGATACGCTCGCGAAGCGCCATGGAAATGAGCGCCACCATTTTATTTTCATCGACCTTCGGCCATTCGAAATTCACGCGCTTCAACAGGCTGTATGTTCTTTCGCAAAGCGGGGCCACCGCGGTATAGTCTGCTTCGTTTTCAAGCCATCCCCTGTGAAGCAATATGTTTTCTACATGAGGCTTCCTGCATTCCTTGACATATTCCGCGTTAAGGCGGTCTATGAATTTGTCGAAAGGAAGTTTTTCCATGTTAAGGCCGAGATCCGGCGATAGCAGGACCTGCGATAATTTAACCGCGAACGAACTTTGAATGTGATATGTTTGATTGTGAAGATTGGTCCTGTCGAATAATGCCAGTATCGAGGCGCTCGACGCGTCGACGAACGATAATTCGGCCTCGTCCTCGGTTTCCGGGACGACTCCGAGATTTACGAACGATTTTATCATGACGCTGAAGGCGTTTTCTTCTACGTTTTGCTGTAACGCACCTGTTTTTGAGTTGTATGAAATATTGCCGGCCCTGAATATATTGGTTTTTAATCCATATTTTTCGCGGGCGTCTATGATCGCTTTTTCAGCGAGAAGTTTCGTTTTAATATATAAATTATCCGATGTCTGGCCGATGTCGCAGCAGTCTTCCGAGAATGCGGCGTTATCCATTCCGGCTATTTTACCGGCGAGAACCGACATCGTCGAAACTTGGTTGATATCTTTCTTTTTTCCGGTCGCGGCGAATTTAATAAGATTTTCGACAGCCAATACGTTAGGGCCGTAAAATTCTTCATAACGGCCGTAATGCTTTACGTTGGCCGCCGGATTTATAATGCAGTCGACCGTTTCGCACAGTTCAGCGTATGTTTTCTCGTCAAGTCCCAGGCGCTCTTTTTCCAGGTCCGCGCATAAAATTTTTACCCGTTCCAGCTGGGCGCCCTTCAATTCGGAACCGAAATAATAGCCGTATTTATCATTAAGGCGCTTAAATGATTCTTCAGGCGTTTTGCCGCGCACGGGGACGTAAATATTGCATTTAAACGCTTTCAGAAGATCGTGAAGGAGATATATTCCGAGATAACCGGTAGAACCGGTTAAAAGGATAGATTTATAAGCGGTTCTGGCTTCGACGTCGATGTCATTGTATTTTTTGTTTTTTTCGGCGTATTGAGCCTCGAATTCCTTGAATTCTTTCGAAACGAGATAAGCGTTCATTTTGGAAGCGGTAGCCGGGACCTTTGTTTTAAGCGATTCGAGTTTCGCAAGAAGCGTTCCATGCTTTTCGGTTATGTGAGCGGCGAGAGCTCCTATCGTCTGATATTTGAATATATCGTTTATATTCACTTCGAATTCCTGCTGTAATTTTGCGGTTAATGTGACCGCTTTGAGGGAGTGCCCGCCGATGTCGAAGAAATTTTCATTTATGCCGACCTGTTTTAACCCTAAAACCTCGCGCCACGCTTTCGATATTTTTTCTTCCCGTTCGTTGGAAGCGAGTATGAGTTCTTCCGTGCCCGCGGCTTTGACCTCCAGGTTGCCGACGGCTTTTCTGTCGATTTTTCCGCTCGCGTTGACGGGCATTTCGCCGAGCCTGATAAAGCGCGAAGGAACCATATAATTGGCGAGTGATTTGGCGAGGAATTCCTTTAACTGCTGATCCGGTATATCCTTCTCGGCAGTGAAAAAAGCGCATAGATATTTGTTTTCCTGTTCGTCTTCTTTCGCCAGAACTATCGCCTTTTCAATATCTTCGTGTTTTTGAAGCGCGATTTCAATCTCTCCGAGTTCTACTCTGAAGCCCCTTATTTTCACCTGGAAGTCGATTCTTCCGAGGAATTCGATGTTGCCGTCCGGAAGCCATTTGACGAGATCGCCCGTTCGGTACATTCGCTCGCCCGGATAAAAAGGATCGGCGGGAAATTTTTCGGCCGTCAGATCGGGCCTTCCCAGATAGCCGCGCGCGAGGCAGTCTCCGGCGACGCAGAGTTCGCCCGGAACTCCAATGGGCTGCAGTTTATTGTTTTTAGCGAGTACGTAGATACGCGTGTTCGCGAGGGGTTTTCCGATCGGGATGTTCGGATAATTTTTATCGACGCGGAAAAATGTAGTATAAACGGTGCATTCGGTAGGCCCGTAGCCGTTGTAAAAATCATAGCCGCGTTTGATGTAGGTCCTGAGTTTTTCCCCGCCGGCGTCAAGGTAGCGCAGCGATTTATTATCGATATTCTCGTTGAACTGTTCGGCGAATTGCGTCGTTAAAAAACCGCCGCGTATGTTGTTTTTTTCAAAATACTCGTTAAGATCTACGAGGGATAATTTGATATCTTCGCTGATGACATGAATGGCCGAGCCCGATATAAGTGGCGGGAACACCTCCATGATAGACGCGTCAAAGCCGAAGGACGCGTGTTTGGCCAGAGAATCCGCTTCCGTTAACTGGTGCGTTTTTTTATACCAGAACGAGAAGTTCAATAATGAATGATGTTCGATCAGCGTGCCTTTGGGTTTTCCGGTCGATCCCGAGGTATATATGACGTACGCCAGATCCTGCGGCTGGCTGATATTTTTAAATGATACAGCTTCATTTTGGTAAAGCGATTCATCTTCAAGGTCTATAACGGTTCCGCCAAATTTGATCTTATCCAGAAGATGTTTTTGAGTAATAAGCACTTTCGACTTGCTGTCCTCGAGCATGAACTCGATCCGGTCCAGCGGATATTTGGTGTCGATGGGCATGAAAGCCGCGCCTGATTTTAAAACGCCGACGGCTCCGATGAACATCTCAAGCGATCTGTCCACGAATATGCCGGCTATATCGTCACGCGAAATACCTAAGGAGCGTAATTTTTCAGCCAGCATTTCGCCTTTTTTCCTTAACTGGCCGTATGTTATGGATTTATCAAGATAAACCACCGCTTTTTTGTCCGGCGTTTTTTCGGCCTGCTCGTCGAATATATCGGCGAAAGTTTTATCTCTGGGATAATCCATCGCCGTATCGTTAAAGTCGTATAAAACGGTTTTGAGTTCCTCTCCCGCGATAAGATCGATCTCTTTTAGCATAAGCTCGGGGTTGCGCGTAACTTCTTCGAGTATATTGATCAAATGAGATGACATTCTTTTTATGGAATCGTCTTTAAAAAGGCGCTCGCGGTATTCAAGGTCGAATCTTATAGAATCGCTCGATTCAAAAGCCTGAAGAGTTATATCGAATTTGGCCGTGCCCGTCTCGATGGCGTGCGGCTTGATCATTATATCGTTATACGCCGTTTCCATTATTCCCTGAGATGTCTGATAGACGAATACCACGTCGAATAAAGGGTTGCGCCCGTTCGTCCGCTTGACGTTAAGTTTGTCTATGAGCATATCGAGCTGATAGTCCTGGTTATCGATTATATTGAAAAAATTCTGCCGGACCTCTTCTAAAAACTCGATGAATTTTTTATCCGGTTTCGGATAATTGCGCGCGGGCATTGTGTTGACGAACATTCCGAGCATCTGCTGCGATTCTATTGAAGGCCTTCCGAGAAGGGGCGTTCCGACTATGATATCTTCCTGCCCGGAATATCTTGAAAGAAGAATATTTAACGCGGCGAGAATGACCGTGTATAGAGTATTGTTGGTTTTCTGCGCCAGGCTTCTAAGCCGCGCGGATAATTCGGAGTCGGCCATGAAACCGATGTGAGAGCCTTTGATGTCGGGGGTCTGCGGTCTCGGGAAATCGGTCGGCATATCGAGCGTCGGCAGCTCGCCCGAGAGCATTTCAAACCATACTTTTTCCTGCGCGGCGTTGCTATTGGAAGCGATGAATTTTTTCTGCCACACGCAGAAATCCTTATATTGTTCCTTGAGTTCAGGAAGCGCCCTTCCGTTGTATATTTCGAAAAGTTCGCGCATGAATATATCGAGCGACATTCCGTCGAATATGATGTGATGGAAATCGGCGAGCAATAAATGTTCGCAGTCGGAAATCCTTAACAGCTTGACCCGCATGAGCGGCGCTTTTGTAAGATCGAATGGAATGACGAAAGATTTGATGCATGAGTCGAGAGGGCCGCCTCCGGCATCCTGATATATTTTTTTCAGTCTTACGCTTTCGTGTATCGTTTGAACGAGTTCGCCGTCCACGACGTTAAAGGATGTCCTCAAAGCCTCGTGGCGGTCGACCATTTTCTGTATGGATTCGGAAAACTTCAGCTTATCAAGTTTTCCGATGATCTTGAGCGCGAACGGAATATTATATGAGGTCGATGATCCGTCTTCCATATTTTCCACTATAAAAAGGCGTTTTTGTACGGATGAAACCGGATAATTCTCGAGAGGTTTTGACGCTCCGGCTTTTTTCGGGGATTTCTCTTCGCGTTTTGAATCATCCGCCTTAACGGACCCGGCTTTCATTATCAACGAAGCCATTTCGCGTATCGTCGGAGAACCGAATATTTTTTTGATCTCGACGCGAGTTCCGAATTCCTTTTCTATCTTATACTGCATTGAAACGACCTTGATCGAATGGCCGCCGATGGCGAAGAAATTATCCAGCGCTCCGACGCCTTTCAGGTTGAGGACTTCTTCCCATATTTTAACGAGCCTTTCTTCAACGTCATTTTCGGGGTTGACATAATTCGCGCATCCGGCGCCGCGCATAACGCTTTTTTCTCCATTTACGGCGGGGCTTGAGATCGCGGCCGGTTCAGCCTGGATGGCTGCGGTGGAGCCCTTTGCGCATGTCGCTGAATCTATATAAGCCGCCATTTGACGGAGCGAGGGCAGGTCGAATATTTTTTTGATGGAAAGGCGCAGGTTGAAATTGCGCTCTATCTTAGCTTGTAAAATAACGGTTTTAAGTGAATGGCCGCCGATCTTGAAGAAATTGTCGAGCGCGCTGATATTGTCGAGCGAGAGCGTTTCCTTCCATAGCGACGCGAGTTTTTCCTCGGTTCCGCAGCACGGCGCGACGAACTCCGATCTTGCTTCGGATTTGACGTGAGGCGCGGGAAGAGCTTTCCGGTCGATCTTGCCGCTGGCGTTGACCGGCATTTCGTCGAGCCTTACTATATAATTCGGTATCATGAATTCCGGCAGGTTCTGCGATATTTCTTTTTTTATAAAATCCGGCGTTATTTCTCCGTCCGCGACTATATAAGCGCAGATGTATTTGTTGTCGCCATCTGAAACGACCGTTACCGCCGTGTTTTTAATGCCCTTGATCTTCATTATTTCCATTTCGATCTCGCCGAGTTCTATTCTGAAACCCCTCAGTTTTACCTGATTGTCTATGCGCCCTATGTATTCGATATTGCCGTCCGGAAGCCATCTTGTAAGATCGCCTGTTTTGTAGAGCCGTTCGCCGGGCGCGAAAGGATTTTTCACGAATTTTTCGGCCGTCACTTCGGGCCTGTTCAGGTAGCCTCGCGAAAGGCATACTCCGGACACGCATAATTCGCCGGGGTATCCTTCGGGCATGAGATTTCCAAGGCGGTCCGTTATATAGACCTTCGTATTGGCGAGCGGTCTTCCGATGGGAATGTTGGCGTGCATCCTGTCGACCTGGAAAAAGGTAGTATAAACGGTGCATTCGGTCGGCCCGTAACAGTTATTGAAATCATAGCCGCGTTTGGTGAAGGTCCTCAGCTTTTCTCCGCCGGTGTCAAGATAACGAAGCGATTTATTGTCGATATTTTCGCTGAACTGTTCCGCGAATTGGGTCGTTAAAAAAGCGCCACGGATGTTGTTTTTTTCAAAATAATCGTTGAGTTCGCCGAGCGACAGTTTTATGTCTTCGCTGATGACGTGTATCTCGGCCCCGGCGATAAGCGGGGGGAAAACTTCCGCGATAGACGCGTCGAAGCCGAAAGACGCGTGTTTGGCGATGGAATCGGTCTCGGTTATGCGGCGCGAGTTTTTATACCAGAAGGCGAAGTTCAACAATGAACGGTGTTCGATAAGCGTGCCCTTAGGCTTTCCGGTCGAGCCCGAGGTATATATGACATAGGCCAGATCTTCCGGCCGGCTGATGTTTTTAAACTCTCCGCCTTCGTTTTCATAAAGAGATCGATCGTCGAGGTCGATGACCGTCCCGTTAAATTTTATTTTATCGAGAAGATGCTTTTGAGTTATGAGCACTTTTGACTTGCTGTCTTCCAGCATGAATTCAATTCTATCCATCGGGTATTTTGTGTCGATGGGCATGAAGGCTCCGCCTGATTTCAAAACGCCGACGGCGCCTATGAACATTTCGATCGAGCGGTCCACGAATATGCCGGCTATGTCGTCACGCGAAATACCCAGTGAGCGTAATTTTTGCGCCAGCATCTCGCTTTTTCCGCGTAATTGGCCGTATGTTATAAATTTATCGAGATAGACCACGGCTTTTTTATCCGGCATTTTTTCGGCCTGTTCGTCGAATATATCCACGAAAGTTTTATCCTTCGGGTAATACGCGTCCGTATCGTTGAATTCGTTTAAAAGACGTCGCTTTTCAATGTCGGATATGAAATCGTATCCGCTTATTTTTTTATCCGGCGCGTCCATGGCGGCGGCCATTAATTTATAAATATGATCTGCCATGTAATTTATCTCGCGCTGTTGATAAACTGAAGTCCTATAATCTATAAAAAATTCGATCTCGTCTTTTTTATTGTGATCAAAGCTTAAATAAAATGTCAACAGGCTGAAAGATTCGCCGCTGCCATAATTCTTTGTTTCTATCTTATCGCCGTTTTTGCTTTTTACGTGTTGCGAAAGCGCGAGAGTGAAAAGATTTTGCGGGTCGCGATTCCGGCTTCTGAGCTCTGACGCGAGAAGGTCGCTCGGAAATTTTTGATGCGTCAGCATTTCCGTGAATTCAGCCGTAAATTTATCGCAAAGTGCCCGGAAAGTGATATCCGATGAAAAATTTAAACGCATGGGAAGCGAGTTCACGAACATGCCCGTAGATCTTTTAAACTCCTCGTTCCGGCCGTGGCTCGCCGTTAGAATGACTATATCCTCTTTCTGGGTAAGCCTGAAGAAATAGGCGTAAAGAGAGCACATAAAGAACTTGAAAACGCTTATCTTGTTTTTTCCGCAATAATCGTATATTTTTGCGGAAATGCCGGCGGGCGCTCTGTGGTAACTGCGGCTTGTTTTAAGGTCCTCGTTATCTATCCCCGGGCGCAGTTCGAGCTGTTCGACGTCGTTTTTGTATTTGCTTAACCAGTATTCGCGGTCTTTTTCAAATTCAGCGGATTTGAGATAGCGCGCCTCGCCCTCAAGATAATTGAAATAAGACGGGAATTGCTCCGTTATATCGGTTTTTCCGGCCTTAAGCTCTTCGTAATATTCGACGATCCTGTCGGTCGCGAAGGCGAGCGAGGTTCCATCGCATATCATGTGGTGGCCGTTTAAATAAAAACCTCCGCCCTCGTTATCGAGCCTGATTATAAAAACCCGGAATAATTCGACGCCCGTAAGATCGACGAATGGCCTTCTTGATTCATTTTCAGCCCATTCGTGCATATTTTCCATGGCGGCCGTTCCGATGAACTCGACTATGCTTAAATCCTTTTCAACAAATTCGGCTATGTATTGTTTAGGCCCGGCCTCGGTTTCCGTGAACCGTATGCGCATATTCTGATTATTTCTGATGAATAAATTTATCGCTTTTTTCAGCGTGGTTATATTGACGGGCTCCTTGAAAACAACTGATAGCGGAACGTTCCACATCGGAGTTTCGGGATAGTACTTTTGAAGGTAAAACAGCCTTTTTTCAGGGTGCGATAATTCGTAATACGTCCGGTTGTCGTTATTCATAAAATTCCTCCATTGTTATTTATAATATTCAATTCAGCGTCGGCAAACCGTCCGGCCCCATAATTTGAAAAATCGGTCAAAGCGATGGCGCGTGTCTGGCAAAATTATAAAAAGCAGACCGTTCCTAAATTCGTTCATTTTATCGATTTATTTCCGTCCGCCCGCGTTTTAAGATGAATGCCGCCGCGATAATTACTGCCGTCGAAAAAGGCCGCGGTCAGATGATAATGAACGGTTGTTCCAAGGCTGCGATGCGCGGCTTGATTATTAATAAAGCAGTTCGGCGCGGGTCGCTCAATTAAAAAAAACGCAGATCCATACGCAGGGAGGATCAATGCTCGTATATTCGACCCGGTGGCGTTTATGCGCCTTTATCAATATATGATCGCCGGCTTTTAAAACCGCCGAGCCGCCGTCGTCAAAGGCTACCTTCGCCTCGCCCTGGACGAGCGACACCCATTCATTCTCATTTTGGTCATACCAGAAACCTTCGGCCGAAACCTGTCCAGCGGATAAGATTCGCTCGATACGGGTGTTTTTATTTTCGTAAATGACTTCTACTATTTCATCTGGAATTTCAGACGGCAGGTCGAAGATATTTTTCATAGATTTTGCATTATATGAAAATTTTAGCGGTTTGTCAAATA
>CAZJFS010000020.1:0-11273 GCA_964545075.1 uncultured bacterium | reverse complement strand
TTTAAATTTTTATCGTTATAGCCGGCCGTTCAAGCGAATGACGGTAATGTTACCGGCGATGAGAACACGGCGCATGAATGAATTAAGTAGCGTGAAACAAATATTTTTCATCGGCCCATGATACGGCGCCGGCGAAGTCGTCAGTTGCGGAACAGGCCGCCACGGCATATCCCTCGATATGTTCATAAGGCTTGATAAAATAATTCAGTTCCGTACCGCTTTTCCGGATCTTATAAATAGACTTCTCGCGGTATGTTTCGAGTTTGGAAATGTCTTCGCTGAGGCCGTAACCCGTGCATTTGATAAAACATTCCTTGACGGTACATATCTCGTAGCATTTCATTGTTCTGTCAATTCCTGAAAGAGCGTCTATGGATGATAGTTCGCTTTTACTGAAAACGCTTCTTATGCCCTCGAATTTATTTTCAGCATCTATGAATTCGCAGTCACATCCGACCTCGAATGAAGAAATTGCGCATATCGCAAGCGCGCCGGAATGCGAAACGTTAAAGTGGAAATTTTTAAAACCGTTTAAAAATGGTTTCCCAAAGGCGTTTTTTGAAAATCTTATATCGTCGTTTTTTAAACCGAGCCCGTGCCTGGCCGCCGAGCGGGCCAGTAAGTCTCCCCCGAGGGAGAGCAGCCTGTCGGTTTCAAGCCTGAATTTAAGGCTTGCGGCTAACCTTTCAGCCGAAACGATCGCCGCGGCTTTTTCAGATAATATGGCATCGCGGCATTTTGCGACGTTTAATACGAGTAATTCCGTCAATCGTCCATCAACCTTATAAAATATAACTGTTCCGGCATAATCCGGAAGAGCGTCTGGTTTTTCAGGCGCGGAACCGGCCAAAGCCGAAAAAATAAAAAGCGGAATAAAACCGCGCCGTTATTTTACAACACAACTTAAATAAATCAAAGCAAAATTTAGAACCCTGGCCGTTATTTTTAATAATGTAAGTTTACGGGTTGACAAAAAAGATTTATTCTATTATTATATAAAAAATGAAAATGACTGGAGCCTTTTTAGGACAATGAATTTTAAAGTTAAAACGGTCGATCGCAAAGGAAATATCGAAGAATTTTCGATGCCGGGTGAGTCAGGCGGGCAGGTCCGCGAAGTGCTTCTGGACCAGGGTCTGTACCCGCTTTCGGTAGAAGCGCTGCCGTATTCTTTTTCCGGCATGTTCTCCGGCGCTAATTTAAGGCCCATGGTTTTTCGTCTTGGCAGAAGTTCCAAACTTATCGAATTTTCAAGGCTTTTATCGCTTCTTATAAGGGCGGGGATGTCGGTTAACGAGGCGTTCGCCGTCCTCTGCGAAAAAAGCGACGGCGGATATTTCGCGGGCGTGCTCGATGAAGTGCGTCTGGCCGTCGTGTCAGGGATTCCATTGTCCCTTGCGCTGTCGAGGCATCCGGACGTTTTCGACGAACTTTTCATCCGCTCCGTCGCCAGCGGCGAATCGGCCGGAAACCTGGGCGAGGTCCTTTCGAATCTGAGGCTTTATTACCAGAAAATGCAGGAATTTTATAATAAATTGCTTTCGGCCGCGATATATCCGATCGTGATTCTGATCCTTAGCTTTATTGGAATAACGTATCTATTCATAAACGTCGTTCCGACCTATGTTAAATTATTCAGGGATATGAACGCCGACCTTCCTCCGATATCGCAGTTCGTTTTTTTTATAGCCAATATGCTGACGAGTTATCTGATCCCGATCCTGCTTCTTGCGGGGGCGTTCGCTTTCGTCGTTCATAGCTGGTTTAAAACGCCGGAGGCGAAAGATCTGATAGACCGTCTTATATTAAGATTGCCTATTTTCAGCCGTTTTTCACAGACCAAAATTTATTCCATATTTTACAGGACGGCCGGACTGCTAATAGCCTCCGGCGTCAACGTTATAACCGCTTTCGACGTCAGTTCGAACGTTATCACTAATTCCGTCATATCACGCAGATTTAAAGGCGCGTTGAAGCTTATCCGTGAAGGAAATCCAATAAGTTATTCATTTGAAAAAAGCGAATTCGCCGAAGGCGTGACATCCAAACTCGTAAGGACCGGAGAGGAATCGGGAACTCTCGCCGAAATATTTTCGCACGTCGCCCATGAGATGGACTCCGAGTTCGACACTCTTACCAACACCGTTTCGTCCATATTCGGGCCGCTCCTGCTTATACTGGTGATAGGCGTTTTTGGCCTGATAATAATATCGATAATGCTTCCGATGATAACCGCTTCATCCATTGTCAGCTAACTTTAGCGAAAGGAATTTTTAAATGCCGGTTTGGGAAAAAATCCTATATGAGCTCAAGCTCAAGAACAAAATCGACGCCGCGACGCGCGACGCTCTTCTTCCCGCCGGGGCGGAAGAGGGGATTAAAGGCCTCATCTCGCGAAACGTGGTTTCCGACGCCGAGCAGGCTTATAAGTATTATTTTCACGCGTTGAAATCCCATTCGCTCGAGGACGTTCTGATATCCGAGAGCATAATATCCACGGAGGAGCTCGAAAAGATCATCGTCGAGTTCGGCGGGGTTCCCGGAAACCTTAAGGAGGTACTGATCCAGCGAAACATAGCCGCGCCCAAACAAATATACAAGGCGATAGCTATTCAGCATCACGTGGATTTCGTGGACCTCAACGAGGCGAAGATCGACGACGTCATTTTTTCACGGTATGACGTTAACGTCATCAGGCGTTATCAGTTCATTCCATACAGGCTTGAAAACGATAAGCTCGTCATAATTATGGACGACCCGTCCGACGTAGACCGGATAGAAGAGATCGAATCCGTAATAGGCATCCCGACGATTCCCTGCGTCGCGGTTAAAAGCGATATTTCCAGGAACATAAACCTTCTCGTCGAAACATCGTTAAGCGAGAACGCTCTTTTTGCCGATTCCGACGAAGCGGAGCTTTTAAAAAGCGTGCCGGAGGAAGGCGACGAGCGGGCGGCCGAGGCCGATTTCTTGAAAACCCTTTCCGACGATACTATCGTGCGTACCGTCGATTCCATAATTTTGAAGGCGGTGCGTAAAAAAGCCTCGGATATTCATTTTGAAGTCTATCCTGAAGGGCTTAAAGTGAAGTACCGTATAGACGGCGCTCTTTTCATGGTCAGATCTATAGACCCGAAGTCGAAGAACTTCATCGTTGCTAGGCTTAAAACCATGGCAAGTCTTGATATATCGGAAAAACGAATTCCCCAGGACGGAAGATTCAAGCGCTATATCGACGAGCGCGCGATAGATTTCCGCGTATCGGTCCTGCCGTCGATCTTCGGCGAAACCGTCGTAATAAGGATACTCGACCAGCATGCGCTCGGCCTCGATCTGGCCAATCTGGGCTTTCCCGAAGACGACCTTTTGAAGTTCAGGAAAAATATTACGAAACCATATGGAATGATACTCGTCGCGGGCCCCACCGGATCGGGAAAGACGACGACGCTTTATTCGGCTATAAAAGCCATTAAAACACCCGAGGATAAGCTTATAACGATCGAAGATCCCGTCGAATATCAGATAGACGACATCGTCCAGATAAACATCAATGAAAAAAAGGGCCTGACCTTCGCTTCCGGCCTCCGTTCCATAGTCCGCCAGGACCCCGACGAGATAATGGTCGGCGAGATCCGCGACGCGGAGACAGCGAATATTGCTATAAACGCAGCGCTTACCGGTCATCTGGTTCTGTCTACGATACACGCCAACGATGTTATGGACTCCATCGGCCGGCTCGTCAATATGGGCGTCGATCCATATCAGTTCGTGGCTTCCTTTAACCTAATATTATCGCAGCGGCTCATAAGAAAAATATGCTCCAATTGCCGGGAGGAATACGTTCCTGAAAAATCGGTGACCGACCTGATGGGCGATTTCGAAAAATATTCGGGCGGAAAATTTTACAGGGGCGCCGGCTGCCGGTTCTGCCATAAGACCGGATACGTGGGAAGGGTCGGCATTTATGAAACTCTTCCGCTTTCCGAGAAGATAAAATCGATGGTGCTCGCGCGCCTGTCGCCGATCGAAATAAAAAAGCAGGCGGTGGCCGAGGGCATGAGGACGCTGCGCGCCGCGGCGTGGCAGAAGGTGGCCGAAGGGGTCACCAATATCGAGGAGATCAACAGGATAACTTTCGAGGATTAGACGATACGGAGGCATTATAAAGTGGCAGTTTTAGACATCGGGAGCTATAGCATCAAGGCTATGCGGAAAAATTTTACGGCGGAGGCTGTGCTTCCGGAAGATACCGTGGGCGGCACTTTTACCATTCCGTTTCTCGACCAGGAAAAATTTTTGCTGGCGCTGGCGGAGCTTCAGAAATCGGTCAGGATTTCTCCCTGCCATATTCTTTTGCCGGATCAATGGGCGCGGCAGCTTTTTTTAACTATCGGCGGCGTTCCGGAAGGTTATACGAAGGACTATCTCGTGTGGCGCGCCAAGGAACAGATACGCGATGAGATACATGAGGGGTGCAAGATCTGCGTTCACGTCAGGTCGAGCCGCGAAGTGGCGGGAGAAAAGCCCGCGGAGCCGTCAAAAAAACACGGCGTCGCGGACAAAAAAACGCGCGCGCCAAAATCCCGGGAATCGATTGCGGCTAATGTCAGTTATATTCTCGACGTTTACGTGTGCCTGGTCAAGGAAGACATACTCCAGAGCGTCAACGAGGTTTTCGCGGCGGCCGGCGTGGAGATCGCGTCCGTCGATCTGACGAGCCACGCCATCTATAATCAGATCGCGCAGAATGCCGATTTGAAGCCGAATTTCGCGGTGATAAATGTAGGCTATGAAGTGAGCACTGTTTATTTTTACAGCGATTACCAGCCCGCCTACGTGCGTATCATCGAAACCGCCGGCAAACATTTTTTCGCGGAGATCGAAAGCGAAGGAACCGACAAAGCGGCTTTGACCTCGAAACTTATGGCGCTTAAAATCTTTCCCGAGAAACTCGACGCGCCGTCACTTGAAGAATTTGACGCCGGAAGGACTGGCGCCACCGACAAGCTTCTGAAGGAACTGCATCTTACGTTTGAATTTTTCGCTTCGAAGTTTTCCGGCGTGAAACTCGCCGAGGTTTATCTGTCGGGCGGGTTCTGCAAACTTCCTGGAATAGACAGGTTTTTGGCTAATTTTTTCGACATGCGCGTGGCGCTCGCGGCCGACGCTGAAAAAATCCAGTTTACGCCGCTCGCCGGCATAAAGGAGTAGCGAAAGATGCAAAGGCTTATCCGCATGGACTTCAAAGTGGAGTCCAGGATACAGAAGGAATCGGCCGGATACAGGATCGTCAGGTTCTCCCTCGCGCTCATTCCGGCGATATATTTCATCTGGTGCGCTTATTCATACTGGGCAGCGCAGGACGCGATATATAACGCGAACGAAAATATAACCGCCTCTCAGGATAAGGCGGCTAAATACGAGCGGGACATGAAAAACAGCATGGTGGTTCTTCGGAGCGGCACTGCGGAAGTTTTCATGATCTCCGGCAGTCCGCGCGCCACGTACGAGGTGTATCTCACCGACGAACTTAAGGACGCCGTGGCGCGCGTCAAATCCGAGATGCGTCCGGCCCTGAAAAAATTAAAGATGGACGAGGAAAAGATATTTGAAGGCATATATCGTCTGATCGGGAATTATGGCGGCCGGGTCGCAGTCACGCGTTTTGAATTAAACCTCAGGACGTTGAAGGCTTCCTTCGAGGTTGAGTGCTCGAAAAAGGAAGAATTCAAAGGGCTTTGCGAGAAACTTAAAAATACTGGATGGGCGGTCGGAGTTTTCGTGACGAAACAGGCTTGCGACGGGTTGAAAATGACGGCGTCGGTTACGATCGATCTTTTGGAGGCGGCGCTTTATGAGTGAAAAAGAGATTGCCAGAATAAAATATCTCGTGATAATAAACTCCCTATTGGTCATCATGATAGGGTTTATACACCTGCTGTTCCTTGCGCCCGCCGTTAAAGAAGGCGCCACGCTGAATTCGCTGCTTACGAGCACAAGGGAGAAAGAAGCGGAAGCGGCTAAAAAATACGTTGAATACAAGAAGGAAAAAGACGGGTTTAAAGGCGACCTCGAGTCCATGGCGCGCGTTTTTTCGTCCAACTTCACCAGCGCGAGCGTCGAACTGATCCAGAACGGCTTTAACCATGAGGCGCTTTCCACGAATGAAACCGCTATATTTGACGTGGATTTCGAAGCGAGGAAGATCGCCCTTGCCGAAACGCTCGGAGTGCGTATGTTTTTCAAATCCATCAGGCCTTCGGCGTTTTTCGGCCTCGTGAAGAAGATCCGCGGATCTTTTTACGTGGTGAGCGAAGACATTGTCGCCGACGTTCTTGAGACATCCGAGACGTCTATAAAATACGATTTTTATATTCCGGTGAATGATTTAAAGATAGGAAGTTTTCAGGCGAACAGATGAAGATGAAGATGGCTTCCGGGTTTACCCTCATAGAAATACTTATCGTCATATCGATAATATCGATTTTATCGTCCATAGCGGCGGTGAATATTTCCTCGCGCGTGAAACTCGCCAGGGATGCGGCCGTAAAGCAGAACCTCGCGGTCCTTCGCGAAGCTTGCGGCCGGTACTATCTTATGAACATGAAAATGCCCGCGTCGCTTAACGAGCTTTCAGGCGCGCAGGTCCAGGGCATAGAGCTTTCATGGACGGGCGCCAACGCATCCGGAAAGATCGGCTACGAAAAAAAGAACGGCGAAGTGTTCCTTACTACCGCTTCGGGTACCAGGCCCGTCGAAAAGGATTACAGGGGCGTGAGCTACGGTGAATATTGAAAAATCCCGCTCCGCGAGGGGCTTTACGCTTATCGAGGCGGTGATGGTCGTGATATTCCTTTCGATCCTGAGCTCGGCCGCCGTGCAGGGATACAGCTCCAGCGTTATGCGCAATCGCGAAAATAACCTGAAACTCGAGCTTCTGGAGATGCGTTCCGCCATCGACCGGTTCTACCTCGACAGGCTCCGCGAGGATCCGTCGAAACCGCATTTTGACCGGTTTCCCAAAAGCCTCGAGCAGCTCGTAGAGCTGAAATATATCAGAAAGGTCCCGGTCGATCCCGTTACGGATCGGGCCACATGGGAAGTGATACTTGTATCCGAAGGCTCCAGGCGCGTTTTCGACGTCCGATCTACGTCACGCGGCATATCCTCTGAAAAGAATTTTTATAACGAATGGTAGAATATTTCCGGAGCGTGAAAAAGTGACTGTAACAAAATCAATCCCCGCTAAAAAGGCTTTTACGCTTATAGAAGTCGTCATGGTCATCGTAATCATAAGCGTGCTCTATGCCGCGACCCGCCCGATTATAGGCGATTCGGCGCAGAAAACAAAGGAGACCGTGCTTAAAAACAATCTGCGCGTGACGCGCGAGGTGATCTCCAGATATTATAAGGACCATGAAAAATATCCGCGGGATTTAAATGAGCTCGTCGAGAAAAAATACCTTATGGCGCTCCCGATGGACACCGTCACCAATAGAAGCGATACCTGGATAATAATCCCCTCTAAAAAAGGCGCCGCCGATCTCTACGACATCAAGTCCGGAGCGGTCGGCAAAACCCTTGAAAACACGGCTTATGATCAGTTATAACGGCGGGCTCGATATTTTTTCAAATTCTTTTCGGAAAGGCTTTTAAAAAGGTCGGACATGAAGATAAGTTTTCAAAGCAACAATCGTTCCAGCGGTTATCTCGCCATAGCCATCATACTTTTCTCGATCATGACGGCGGTGCTCGCGCATAGCGCGCTTCCGGGCGCCGAGGTCCAGCTGAAGAACCGCAAAGAAACCGCTTTGAAATATTATCTGGCCGAATATAACATGGCGGTCCTCAGATTTCAGGCCGTGAACGGCCGCGTTCCGAAGTCCATAGAGGAGCTCGCGGCTTTTAAAGGCGGTTTGAGGCGCATCTATTCCGACCCTTTTACAGGCAGAAAAGACTTCGCCATGGTAAAAAATTTGAAGGGCGGCGTTTTCATAGTTTCCTCTTCGGCTGATAAAAGTCTTGACGGCGTTTCATATTCGGCCCTTACCTCCGACATTTCAAGGCGGTTCGTAAAATACGAATCAGCCGGCTTCGATGAAATCTGCGGATATAAGATCAGGTAATTTAACTTAATAATTATGTCAAACGATCAAATTTATGATATGATGTCCGGCATGAATTTAGCTGACGTATATAACAGAAGTTCCAATATGAAAATTCACATTGAATTCGCGGCGTTTGCGGCATCCATCATTTTAGCGGTCGCCATGGTTATGTCTCTCCCGTTATTCTCTTTTAACTTTTGCTTCGCGGCCGTCGAAGCGATCGAGATCAAGGTTTGGTCGGTGGGCATGGAGAGCGAATACATAAAACTGCTGACCTCTCGCTTCGAAAAAGAAAATCCCGGCATTCGCGTCATAAATCAGGCGATTCCATGGGGCGATGCGCACGAAAAGCTCATCACGGCGATAGTCGGCAACGTTCCTCCCGATATTTGCCAGCTCGGAACGACATGGATGCCTGAATTTCAGGCGATGGGCGCGTTCGAGCCCCTCGACGAATATATAAAAAATTCGAAGACGCTAAAGCTCGAAGACATGTTCGAAGGTTCGCTCATGTCCAATCGCTATAACGGCCGCTATTACGGCCTGCCGTGGTATGTCGACACCAGGGTTTTTTATTATCGCAGCGATATTCTCGCCGCGTGCGGCTTCGATAAGTTTCCGGAAAAATGGGATGAATTCGTGAAGATGCTCCGGAAAATCAAGTTCGAATTTCAAAAAAAGGGAAAGAATGGTTATCCGGCATCGCTTCCGGCGACCGATTCCTTCTTTTTTCTCTCGCTCTTGTGGCAGAACGGCACGGATCTTTTAGATTCTGAAAACAAAAAGTGCGTTATCGACAATCCAGCGGCCGTGAACGCCCTGGCTGAATACGCGGCGCTCTTCGACGAAAAGCTCGGTCCCTTCAACGATCCGTCCGTCGAAGATCGGGCGTTCGAGAAGGGCATATGTCCGATATTCATGTCAGGGCCATGGACGGCGGCCGACCTGGATAAATACAGCCCTGAAATCGCCGGGAAATGGATGACGGCTAAGATGCCGGAAAAGTTGAACGCCCTGTCATTCATCGGCGGCTGCAACTTCGTCATATTCCGCGACTCGAAGCGCAAAGAAGCGTCCTTCAAATTCATCGAATATATGAGCAGGCCGGATGTTCAGGCGCAATGGTATAAAATTTCAAAGGATCTTCCTCCCAATAAGCTCGCATGGGATTACGAGGTCGTTTTTTCCAACCCGAAACTAAAGGCTTTCAAGGAACAGCTTTTAGAAACGCGAACGCCTCCGACCATAGGCGAGTGGGCCCAGCTTGACAGTCTTATCGGCGGCTCTCTCGAGGAAATGATGTATAAAAAGATCACTCCGCGCGAGGCCATCGCGAAGATCGGTCTGAAAACCTCCGAGATAATAGCCGCGCGTGATTACGGCCAGACCGCGCTTTATAAATTCGTCGTGACTATATTTATGTGCGGACTTATCGCCGCCGGCCTTTTCATATATTTCAAAATTCACGCGCCCTCGGCGGACCGCATAAGCTCAAGGTTTTTCAATCAGGCGGCCCCGCTGTTTCTTGCGCCGGCGCTTTCGGTTATGACGATTTTTCTGTTCATACCGATCGTTTCTTCCTTTATAATCAGCTTTACCAACTGGAATATATATGGCGTCAGGGACGCGGAAAAGATCATTTTCATCGGCTTTGAAAATTACGTGAATCTCGTATCCGATCCCATATTTTTCAGGGCGCTTCAAAACACTTTCGTTTACGCGTTTCTAGGAGTTCCGCTCAACATCTTTCTCGCGCTTGGAGCTGCGGTTCTTTTGAACCAGGGGTTCGTCCGGTTCAAAAACGTATTCAGACTGGGATTTTTTCTTCCGGTCATCACTACATTTGTCGCGGTGGCTCTTATATGGCGCTGGCTTTACGATACCGGGCACGGCCCCGTCAACTGGGCTATCGGCGGCGCGGGATTTCCTCCGCAGAACTGGCTTTCGAATGAATATCTGGCTCTGCCGGCTATCGTTTTAATGGGCGTGTGGAAGGGTTTTGGCTACAACATGATGATATTCATAGCGGCGCTTCAGTCCATTCCGGATGAGATATACGAGGCGGCCGAGATCGACGGAGCGTCAAGCGTTCAGCAGTTCTTCTACATAACGCTTCCGATGATCAAAAAAACCGCTTTCTTTATAACTGTTATGACCGTTACCGGCTGCCTGCATATCTTCGCCGAGCCATATATCATGACCGGAGGCGGTCCCATGAACAGCACCATGTCGGTAGTGCTATATATGTATAACCAGGGTTTTAAATATTATAATCTCGGATATTCGTCGGCGATAGCTTACGCTCTGTTCGCGGTAATGTCAGTAATAACCTTCCTGCAGTTTAAAATGTCGAAATTGTTCGACTAACGGTGATAAAAAAGATGACCAATAAGACAGGGCTTATACAAAAAATATCGCTATACGCGCTTATCGTTATATTTCTTGTCACGACGATAATGCCTTTCGCGTGGATGTTCATAACGTCTTTGCGCGTCGCCCCGAACACGCTTATCATGCCGCCGCCGCCCGTCGGGACGGCCACTTTTTCAAATTATATAACTATATTCGAAAACGCTGATTTTTTCGGAAGCCTCATTAACAGCGTAATAGTGACATTTTCGCTCACGGGCCTTTCGGTGCTGATAAACGCCATGGCTGCCTATTGCTTCGCGAAGCTGAATTTTCCAGGCCGCGAAAAACTTTTCGCGCTGTTGATTTTGACGATGATGGTCCCCGGCAAGGTAACGATGATGCCGGTTTTTATAATATTAAAAAGCCTTAACATGCTCAACTCTTATACCGGCCTTATAATTTCAGGAAGCGCGAGCGTTTACGCGATATTCATGCTCCGCCAGTTCATGTACGACATTCCCGATGAACTGATCGAATCGGCGCGTATCGACGGCTGCGGAGAATTCCGGCTATTCTTTTCAATAATTCTTCCTCTGTGCAAGCCGGTCCTTGCAACTGTCGTTATAATAAATTTCATAGGCGCCTGGAATGAACTTTTGTGGCCTCTCATAATAATGATCGACGAAAAAATGTATACGCTCCCGGTCGCGCTCGCCAATCTGAACGGCCGCTATGGTTCCGATCAGGGCATAATGATGGCCGGCGCGGTTATCGTCATCGTGCCTATCATTATTATATTCCTGCTTGTGCAGA
>CAZJFS010000019.1:0-42170 GCA_964545075.1 uncultured bacterium | reverse complement strand
GATCACTGTCGGAGCTATTCACTTGTCAAACTGAACACGATTATTTGTTCAAAGCCCCTCATAATAACAAATCATTTATTGTTTGTCAATATGTTTTTAAAAGTTTTTTAAAATATTTTCTGGCGTGATAAAAGGCCTATATCTGCGAGCTTATTCATCTTTGAAAACTTCGCTCAATCTTGAACTGGATAATAGGATGGCGGCGAAATCGCGAATCTTATAAACGTGTTTTTGAAAGTTATTGTGATAATATGGTTGTTCTCGAAAAAAGTAATATGCTCCCGGTATTTTACTATTGGCTAAAACATAGCGTATATGTTATAATAATTCATCATATTCAAGTTAATTATAAGTTTTCGCTTTATCCGATATTAGCGGATTTATGCGTATAATTTTTTGAAAAAGGTGATTTTGACATGAATTTTATTCCATACGCCAAGCATAATCTCGATGAATCAGATATTGAAGCCGTCGTATCGACCCTCAGATCCGAGTGGATCACTACCGGTCCGAAAGTGCCTGAATTTGAGGAAAGGCTTAAAGACGGTTGCGGAGCCAAACATGTTATTGCCTTGAATTCATGCACCGCAGCACTGCATATCGCCATGCTCGCCGCCGGCATCGGGCCCGGGGATGAAGTTATTACGACGCCCATGACGTTCGCCGCGACTTCCAACGCCGCGATATATTGCGGCGCCACCCCTGTTTTTGTCGATATAGAAAGAGAGACGCATAATATCAATCCGTCGCTTATCGAAGAAAAGATCACGGCCAAAACAAAAGCCATCGTTCCCGTTCATTACGGCGGCCACCCGTGCCGCATGAAAGAGATATACGCTATCGCTGAAAAGCACGGCCTTCTCGTCATTGAAGATGCGGCTCACGCCTTTACCGCCCAATATCATAACGATGAGCTGGACATGTGGCATAAGATCGGCGATTCGACCGATAAAACGTCTATCGCCACGTGCTTTTCGTTCCACCCGGCTAAAAATTTCACGTCCGGCGAAGGCGGAGCTATAGCGACTAACGATGATGAGTTCGCTATCAAATGCCAGCTCCTCAGAAACCACGGCATCTCCCGCGACGCATGGAAGCGCTTCGGCGAAGGCGGCAGCTGGTTCTATGAAATGGTCGGACTGGGTTACAAATACAATCTCATGGATATGCAGGCCGCTCTTGGCATCTCTCAGCTCAAACGCTTCGCGGCCATGCAGGCGCGCCGTTTCGAGGTCGTTAAAATGTATAAACAGGGTCTGCGCGGAATGGATGAAATTATCCTGCCGTACGAAAAACCATACGCCAAATCGGCCTGGCATTTATACGTCATCAATCTCAATTTCGAGTATCTGAAAACCGATTCGTCGTCCGGCATAGTCGCCGAAATGTCCGGAAGGAATACCGCCGTCGAACATCTCAAATCTGCCCATATCGGTTGCAACGTCCACTACATCCCCGTCTATCGTCATCCATACTATGCCGATCGCTTTAAAATAGATCCGGCTGGATACCCCGTTACCGAAGATTTCTACAACTCGTGTATAACGCTTCCGATGCACGCCGGGCTTACCGATGAAGAGGTCCGATACGTCATAAACGAAGTGAAGGCGATTTTTGCTAAAAAATAAAAAACGCCTTCATTATCGAAGCGTGGAAACTCCGATTTAAAACCATTTTATCAACTAACGCAACGCTGATTGATGGCGAATTTATCGATATCGCCCGAAATATAAATTAAAGGTTCAGGCTTCACTGGACGGGCATAGCACGGAGATCAACGATTATATTAGAGGGAACGGCACTTTTGAAAAAATCTTCGGCAATGTCGGCCTGCTGGTCAAAAATAAAATCAGCATGAGTTGCCATAGCGAAAAAACTGATGGAAAAAAATATCCGCAAGTGATATAATGAATTAAATGATAATGATTGGTTTCGTCGATTAATCCGCCATGCTTCATGCTATGGATGACAATATAACATATGAATAATATAATAGTGGAAAAGAAAATAAAATATCTGGCGCGTGAAATAAATTATTTCGAATTTGAATTTCACCGCTTCTCGCTCTTCGCCTGGCATCGCGACCTTATCGCCGGCGGCGGGGTTCCAGCCTTCGCCGTGACCGTCGACAGGCATTACGATTTTTTAAAAGCGGAAAATGCCTCGTTGAAGGCTTTTTCATCTTATAAAAATATCGTGGAATTATTCGATAACGCCGCAAAATTGCCGGCGCCGCAAAATTACGACTTCATATCCTACGCGATCTACGATGCGATGTGCTCCGACGTTCTGGTGGTCGCCTGTGAAAAATATCATGAGATCGAACTGCGCGCCATGCTTGAACGAAATTATCCGCTCGAAGATAAAAACGGCGGCACGCATTTTTTATCCGTCATTCATTCGCTGAATGATTTTCTGGTTGAAGATTCGCCTTTTGCGACTTCCAGAACGTATGAAGCGGTGAAAAACAAGATCGTCTCGGCGCCGCGCATAATCCTGGATATAGATCTCGATTATTTCACCTATCAATCCCCGGATAATGGCGTTTTCGCAAGGGATGAGGAGGACATAGAGGAAAACTTCGCTAAAATATCCAAGGGCATGGCCGCTTTGTTCGACCGCGTCACTACGATCGCCATCGCCCGCGAAACGATATGCTGCGGCGGAGAAAAGCAGATGCTTAAAATTAAAGGGATCCTCAAACGCCTGTTTTTAAAATATCTGAATATCGATCTGCCGATCGCAAGAACGAAATTGGCGAAAAGCTAACCGCTGGAGCCGGAAAATCTTGAAAAAATGAAATGATACGAGATTTTTTACGACGAGTCACAAAAAACGAAACAATTTTGAAGCCATAAAGGTATAATGGTTATAACCGCAAAACTTTATAACCGCAAAAAATATTAAATATATTTAGGAAAGTGGTGATTTTTATGAGTTCGAGGTTCAGATGGAGTGTACTGGCTTTCGCGATATTCTCGGCTCTCGTGTTCGCCGGAAACTCATATGGCTCTTCTATCGATGATACGCTTAAAAGTCTTAATCAGAACGCTGTTTCAAACGCCGGCGGTTCAGGCGCTCCGGCCGGCGGCATAGTATCCAATTGTACAGCGCTTAACGTGCGCTCGGGACCAGGCACCGATCATCCCGTAATCGGCGGTCTTACCGCGGGCGCCGCGATCTCGATAATCAGCGAGGAAAACGGCTGGTGGAAAATAAAATATAACGGCGGAACCGGCTATGTTTCAGGGAAATATATAGATACCAAAGCCGCATCTTCAAGCGCGTCTTCAGGCGAAAGTTTTACGGGTCACGTCGAAGTCGATTCAAGGCTCAACGTGCGCTCGGGCCCCTGGGGCGATATTACGGGCAAACTCAACGACGGAGATAAAGTGGAAGTCGTCGGTAAAGTCGGCGAATGGTATAAGATCAAGCAGAATGGCAAAATATCTTATGTTTTTGCAAGCTACATAAAAAAGGGCGCGTCGTCGTCGTCAACCGCCGCTTCGAACAAGTCGCCGGATAACGATTCATCATCCGCGGCCGGCGGCAGTACTCAGGCAAAGATCGTCGCATGCGCTGAAAAATACATCGGTTCGACCAAATTCCGCGGCCCGGAAGTTTCCGGCGGGAATCTCGCATGCGCCCAGTTCGTGTCGACCGCGCTTAAAGATGCCGGCGTGTTAAGCCATGTTGATCTCGGCGTGCTTGGCGTAATGGCCGATCTGAAGGCTAAAGGCTGGAAAGTCGTTTCGGCCCCGCCGTTCAAAGCCGGCGACGTAATAACCTGGAAAACCTATGACAGAAACCATGATGGCGCAAAAGACGAAGATACCCATATAGGCATAATCGACGGCAAGGGCCAGGCCATCTCGAACTCCTCGTCGCTTAAAATGCCCAGAAGAAACGGTATTTACTACGCTCCGGTGAGCCACGTCCTCAGGCAGTCTTAGTTATGATGCCATGTCTTGAAAATAATAAAAATTTAATATAAAATATCAGGGCACTTGGTTTAAAATCCGGTGCCCATTTCTCTATTAACGAAAGGAAGTAAAAATGAAAAAAACAGTTGCTTTAATCGTCTCATTATTTTTTGTTGTTGCCGCGGCTTCGCAGGTAATGGCTTTCGACGCGTCAAAATTCTCGCTCGGTTTCGGCAAGGCGGATGGCGACGTAATGTATTATAATTCAAAAGTCAAGGATTTTGAAGAGATATATCCGGGCGGTCCTAACGGCTTCTGCCTGTTCGATAAAAATCGCGCCGCCGTTGTCGACACATTCGGAAATTGCTTGAAAATATTCGATGAATCCGGAAAATTGCTTGAAAAAATAAACGTCGCCGAAATAGTGAAAAAAGAAAATTCAACCGATTCCGTATATCTTTCATCGGTAGCGGTCGTTAAAAATGAGAAGAACGAGAACGAATATATCGTATCCGACACGTTGAACGCTAAGGTATATATAATATCCGGCGGAAAACTCGTTAAAGCCTTCGGCAAGCGCGGAGAAAACGCTTTTGAATTCGGCCAGATCGAAGAGGTCGCCGCGGCGTCCGAAGGCCGCATAATAGCTTGCGATCGCGCGAAGGACAAGTTCTGCGTGTTTTCAAAGGACGGCTCGCCGCTTGACGAATACCAGATCCAGCAGGGCGGCGTTTATGTCGCCGGCGATAACGTTTATACTCTGAACAGGCTTGAAAACGGGACTTTCGTAGTATACAAAATCAACGTTACAACTAAAAAGACCGACGTCGTTTTCCGCGTTCAAAACCGTTCATGGCGCCTTGCCAAGATAGCCGGCGTGGATAAATACGGTAACGTTATGGTCGCTTTTTTTGAGGATGCGATACAGGAAAAACTCTTGAAGGAAAATGAAAAATCTTCATGCAACGGTTTTTTCACGCTCGCGCTGGTTTCACCGTGCGGTCAGATAAGAGAAACGCAGACAGTTCCCGTGACCACTCCCGTCGGAACTCAGTTCTTCTTTGACGCCGTCGAGAACCAACTCTATTATCAGGATTTTAACGCCGATCTCGCGCCCGCGGGAAAATATTCCATCAAGACTGTGGCTTTCAAGACTGAATTTTCAGAGGCCGCGGCTAAACTCGCCGCCTCCGACATAATAAACATAAAAAAGGGCATTACCGATATAGAATACGGTACCGGAAGAAATAAGATAGGCGGCAATCTGGAAAGCGTGAAATCGCATCCGCCGATACTTCGCACCGACAGCCGCGGTTACTTCTACATACTCGACGCGGTCGAAGGCAAACTCATCTGCATCGAGCAGAACTTCGCGTCTTTAAAAACGGTCGAACTTTCAAAAATGATAAAAAGTTTTGAAAAAGACTCGGCGCAGTTCGAATTCAGCGATCTTTTCGTGGTATCCAGCTCTGAAATATATCTTCTCGATCAGGCCAACAGGAGTTTTTATAAACTGCTATCAAAAACCGGCCTCAGTGAAACCGTTTCATACGAAATAAAAAAATTCGGATTTTCGGCCACAAACTTTAAGAGTTTTGACCGCATTTTCGCGAATAAACTCGGCGAGGTTATTCTTTATTCGGCGATTGAAGGCAAACTCGCTTATTTCGAGGCTGACGGCAAGCTTGCCAAAACCGTCAACGGCATATCGGCCGCTTCGTTTTACGTGATGTCGAATTCGGACATACTTTCGCTTTCGCAGAATGAAAAGCCCGGCGAAACAAAGATCGACTACCTTGATTTTTATAGAAATCCGCTTGAACGTTTTCAGACGGCGCCTTCCGATAAAATAACCGAAGCGCCTTTCGTTTCAGCCGCTCACGTTATCGGCATGGACCAGAATTTAAACATATTCACGACGCTCTTTGACGGCCTCAGCCAGAAAATATCAGTTTACAGCATCACGGGCGACAAGGTTTGCGACGTTAAATTCGCCGCCGCCCAAGTCTGCGGATTTTTTGAAAAATCATGCTGCGTCGGGGCCGACGGAACAGTTTATCTCGGCGTGCCGTCGGAGGCTAAATACCATATAATCCGCGTTCCGTATGCATCGGTGATCGATTACGTAAAAGCCGACTTTTTAAAGAAGAAAAAATAAATAAAAAAAAATTCGAATTTTGAAGAACAAAAATTACGCAACATTAGTATAACAAGTAGAAGTTTTAATAATTATAGTGAAGGCCGGGTGAGTTTTTATGAATACGATTATCACCAAACTGAAAAGATACAATGCTTTTCGCGCTATGTCCGTCATGTTGGCCATGGTTTTGCTGTGTTCGAGCATGACGCCGCTTTTTGCCGGCGGAATAGACGATACGCTCAATTCGCTCAATCAGAGCCAGATATCGAATGCCGGAACCTCGGGCGGCGCGCCCAAGGGCGGCATAGTGTCCAACTGTTACGCTCTTAACGTCCGAAGCGGCCCCGGAACCGATAATCCCATCATCGGCGGATTATCAGCCGGATGCGCCATATCGATAATAAGCGAAGAGAACGGATGGTGGAAGATAAAATATAACGGCGGCGTCGGATACGTTTCCGGAAAATATATCGACACTTCGTCGGCCATGGTCTCGGAAGATGAAAAAGCCGAAAGTTTCAGCGGCGCCGTGAACGTGGAAACGAGCCTTAATATAAGAAACTCACCCTGGGGCGATATACTCGGAAGTTTCAAGAACGGCGACAAGGTTGAAGTCGTAGGAAAGGCCGGCGCATGGTACAAAATTAAATATAACGGCGGATTCGCCTATGTTTACGCTTCCTACATCCAAAAAGCCGGCGCGACCGCCGCTAACAGCCAGCCCTCCAATAACGGTACCGCGCTTCCCAAGCCTCAGACCGCCGCAGGCGACGATTCCTGGAAGAACGGTTTTAATAAGGCTTACACAATGTCCGATAAAGAATTCACCAATAAAGACTCCATGACCAAGGCTGAGATTCAGGCATTTCTCGCTAAGAAGAACTCGGTTCTTTCCCGCGAAGTGGACGGCCGCCTGCCCGCCGATATGATCTATGATTCGGCCCAGAAGTACAATATTTCTCCGAAAGTCATACTCGCGACGCTTCAAAAGGAACAGGGGCTCGTATCAAAGACCTCGGCGACGCAAAAACAGCTCGACTGGGCTTTAGGATGCGGAGCCTATGACGGCGGAAACTGGAACCAGAGCTTCAAAGGGCTCGCCAATCAGATCGACGGCGGAACCAAAACTCTTAGAAAATGGTACGATTACGCTCAGGATAAGCTCAACAAGGGCGAGAGCATAAGCATGACGATCGACGGCGAGAGCGTTGCGGTTAAGAACGCGGCTACATATTCCAACTATAAATATACTCCGCATTTTGCCGGCAACAAGCTCTTCCAGGATGTTTATCTCGGTTGGTTCTAATAAGGTGATAAAGAATTGGCATGAGCCAATAAAAATATAATGAAAAAACCGGCCTGGTTATCGGGGCCGGTTTTTTTATGCTTGAAAGTCTGACTTTTAATTCATATTTGATTTATGCGCGAAGCATTGATGGCGTAATCAGACGGTCGCGGGCGGAACCGACGCTGGTTTCGCGTCCGCGTTCTGATTTGGCTGTTGAGGCGCGGCGGTTGGCGGAGCTGGAGGTGGCGGCGCGGCCGGCGAAACTCCCGCGGGAGCGTTTCCGCCATCGGCCGGATTTATTTGAAGGACCGATTCCTGTTCTTCGAACTTTGTCCTTATCTCTTCAAAGTTGTTGGCGTATTTCTTCGCGAATACTCTTAAGAACATTTCAACTATATGCGGGTCGAACTGTGCGTTGGAGCAGCGTTTGAGTTCTTCAAGCGCGACTTCGGCGGGCAGGCCCTTTCTGTATGAACGGTTCGACGTCATGGCGTCGAATGTGTCGGCGACGCATATGATCCTTGCGCCAAGCGGTATCTCGTAGCCTTTTAATTTGGATGGATAGCCGCGTCCGTCGAATCTTTCGTGATGATGTTTGACTATCGGTATTTTATCAGTTAAAAAATCTACCGGAGCAAGTATTTCAGCGCTCATGACCGGGTGCATCTGAATGATCTTGAATTCTTCGTCGGTGAGTTTTCCAGGTTTGCACAAAATATTGTCGCGGATACCGATCTTGCCGATGTCGTGAAGTAAAGCCGCGAATTCAAGATCGTCTTTTTCCTTGGGCGTTAATCCGAGTTCGCCGGCGATCGCGAGCGAATATTCGGCGACGCGCTGCGAGTGACCGTGTGTATAAGAGTCTTTGGCGTCGAGCGCGTTTGCAAGAACTTTAAGGGTGCTTTTGTAAAGGTTTCTTATGTTCTGATAAAGCTGGGCGTTGACTATCGGACTCGAGCACTGGGAAGCGATAAGTTCCAAAAGCTCGGTGTCGTGATCGTTGAAAGGGATATCGCCTTTTCTATTCAAAACTTCGAGCACGCCGATAACTTTGTCCTTGTGCTTGAGCGGGACGCAAATGAGCGATTTGGTGACGAATTTTGTTTTGGCGTCGCCTTCCTTGTAAAAACGAGGATCTTTTGAAGTATCCGGGACTATGCAGTTTTCACCGGTTTGCGCGACCCAGCCGGCGATGCCCTGACCGACCTTGAGTCTGATGAGACGCTTGACGTCCTCGCCCTTGTCGCCCTGCGCGAGTTGAAATGTCAGTTCATTCGTTTTCTCGTCGATCATCATTATGGAGGATGTTTCCGAATTCATTACCTTGGTGGCCATAGCCATTATGTTATCGAGCAGTTGATCGAGTTCTATCGAAGCCGAGATCGTTTTTGAAACTTCATAAAGCGTTTGAAGCTCCTGAAGTTTCTGGATATCGGTATATCTGGTGCTGAAATTTTTTATCGAATCGCGGGCGTCGGTTATGAATTTTTGAAGAATGCCCATCTCTTTTTCGTCGATGTCGAGCTCAAGCTTGTAATGATTGAGTTTTAAAGCTATCGCGCCGTAAACAATTTCACCGTCGGCGAGCGGGAAAATTTTAACGAAGACGCTGGGCATGATCTCGAAAACATTGGCCGTGAGTTTGGCGATGTTTTTAATGTCTATCGAGGAAAGATGGCTCTGGATGGCTTCGTTGAAATTTTGAACCATGCAGCCGTCAAAGCTCGATTTGAGGTTCCATAGCTCGCCTTCGTGATGGCTGTATGAAAAAACGGCGGAGTATAAGCCGTTGGTAAAAAAATTGGCGCCTTTAGCGATAGTCGAATAAAGGCTCGCGACGGATGTTTCGAGCGATAATTTTTTGTAAAGCTCGGCGTATCTTTCAAGCTTGGGTTCATGAGATACAACGCTGTCATATTTTTTATTGATCTCTTCGAACGGGATATTATATTGTTTTTGATATTTTGAATGGCGCAGTATCCTGACGATATTTTTAGGCGCGTAGTTGTCGGTCTCGTCGAGAGATATCACGACGCCTGAAATGCCTCTCTCTTCGGTGGCGCCCGTGAAATGAACGTTTCTTTGCGTGCAGTAGTGCTCTACCGCCTGCTCTTTTTTTATTCCGACGACGGAATCGAAAGAACCGGTCATGCCTATATCCGTTATGTAAGCGGTGCCCTTGGGAAGTATACATTCATCGGCGGTCTGGATGTGCATATGCGTTCCGTATATGATGTTGACCCGTCCGTCCAGATAATAGCCGAAGGATTTCTTTTCGATAACGGATTCGGCGTGAAAATCCACTACGATAAGGTCGGCGACATTCTTTATGCGTTCGATCTCGGCGTCGATGGCGCGGAAAGGGCAGTCTAAAATGACCTTGTTTTCGCGTCCCGGCGACATTATGCTTTCACGGCCAAGCGCGTTCATAACGGCTACTTTTACGCCATTTCTGGCCTGGACTATCCTGCATCCCGAGCCGGGAGTGCCTTCAGGATAGTTTATCGGACGCACGAGTCTTTCGTTGTTGATTATTTTCAAGACGTCCTTTTTAGACCAGGTATGGTTTCCGAGTGTGATGGCGTCCGTACCGAGGCTTAATATTTGTTCGAAAGTAGGCGGCGTTATCCCCAAACCATTGGCTGCGTTTTCGCCATTGGCTATTATAAAGTCGGGCTTATATTCGGCTATAAGTTCCGGCAATAGCTCGGAATATGCCTGTAAACCAGGGTCATCCGATATATCGCCAATAGCCATTATCTTCATAAATGCCTGCCTTTAAACCGCCGCCCGTTTCGAAATTCGGCGTTTTACCATCACTAGAAAAGAGTCACGTAAAAAAACCAATTTTGAATTTTAACATAATAATTGTTAAATGTCAATTTTATCGCATTTTTAAATTACACGACTCCCGCAATTTTAATTATAGCAAAACATTGAAACAAAAAGTAAGTATCTTCTTAATTTTTTTAGCCGTCCTTAAACATCGGAAATTTCCAGTTAAAAATTAATTGACTTTGAAGGGGCGATGTGTTAATTTTCAGTGATTTAAAATAAAAAAGGCGTTTAAAAATTGGATTTAATTATTTCATCAATAAGTAAAAGCGTTCAGCTCATTTTCGCTTTAGATCCATACCTGATAGAAGTTTCGCTGCTTTCTCTTTTTCTTTCCCTGGCCTCGGCCGCGGTTTCTTTCGCGATCGGAGTCCCCCTTGGTTTTATATTTTCCGAAGGGGAATTTCCCGGGAAAAAAATGGTTGTGACGGCCGTAAATACAGGCATGGGACTTCCGCCGGTTATCGTGGGGTTGATAGTTTCACTGCTTTTAGGGCGTTCCGGAATATTCGGGTCGTTGAATATGCTTTATTCGTGCAAGGCTATATTTATAAGCCAGCTGATAATAGCGTTTCCCATGGCTTGCGGTCTCACTATAGCCGCATGCGGCGAGATACCGGTCCAGCTTAAAATGCAGCTTAAAAGTTTCGGCGCCGGAAGGTTTCAAACCATCTATTATCTTTCGCGCGAGATCAGGAAAACGCTTCCGGCGGTATTTCTGGCCGCATTCGGAAGCGTAGTCTCGGAAGTCGGAGCCGTTATAATGGTTGGCGGCAATATCCTCGGTGAAACGCGCGTGCTTACGACGGCGATAGTTTCGGAGGTCAGAATGGGAAATTACGAGATAGCGCTGGCTTTTTCGTTCGTTCTTCTGGCCGTTACGTTTATGGTAAATTATATAGTCGGATCTATAACAGGTAAAAAAAGGGTTTAAGACTGAAAATTATGCGGATAGTCGAAATCAAAGACCTTGTTTTTAAATACCCTTCTTCGGGCGGTCGCTTCGTTTTAAACGTTCCGGCTTTCAGCGTGGAGGCCGGTGAAAGCGTGGCGCTGCTGGGCGAAAGCGGTTCCGGAAAATCAACGTTGTTGAAGATCATGGCGTTGCTTGAAAGCGGCTTTTCAGGGTCGCTGGAACTTTTCGGCTGTTTCTCGCCTGATGTTTCAGCGGCGCCGGCGCTAGCGTCTCGGGCGCGTCGGCCGGGCGCCGGCGATGCGGTCCATCACACGCCCGGCGGCAATTCGAGGCTTGATATCATAAGAAAAATGGCTTTTCTTTTTCAGGACGCTCCCATGTTTTATGGCGATGTTTTTGAAAATGTGGCTATAGGCCTTCGCATACGCGGTGAAAAAAAAGACGATATAGTCCGCAAGGTAAAAAACGCGCTGGAAATATTGAATATTTCAGATCTCGAACGTTGCGATTCCCGCGAAATATCGGGCGGGCAGGCCCGGAGGGTGTGCATGGCGCGCGCGATCGCGCTGGAACCCGAAATCCTTTTTTTAGACGAACCTTTTTATTCGGTAGATAATCCTACAAAACATGAAATAATGCGCGATTTCAAGAAATACCTGTCGAATTCGCGCTGCGCCATGGTGCTGGTCACCCATGATCGAAACGAGGCGCTTTCGCTTTGCGGCCGCATCGCGGTTATGAAAAGGGGTTCTATTTTACAGGATGCGGCCGTCGCCAAATGTTTTTATAATCCGGAGTGCGAGGATGTGGCCAGGCTTATAGGCCGTCATTCGATATTTTACGGTATGGTCGCCGAAAGTGAAGGCGGCGTTTGTCTCGTTATATGCGAGCGTGAAAAGAGTTCGGCTGCCGGCTCAAAAATGCTTAAATTCGAGGTCGCTGGCGGGTACGCTCGGGGCGAAAAAATTTGTCTGATGATAAGCCCTGAAGATATATCTCTTGATATGACTGACGGCGGGAATGAGAAAACTTCGATACTCAATCATTTTCACGGAAGAGTTACGGCCGTTAATCATTTTGAATTCGGCATGCTCGTGACGGCCGCCATCGGCGAAGGTTTCGAAATGTCGTCTTATATAACCATGCGCTCGTATTCCTCGTTGGGGCTTGGCCCTGGAGCGCCGGTGCGTCTTTCGGTAAAGGCCACCGCGATAAAAACGGTTGAGATCGCTTGATCTTATTTATTTTTTATGAGCGCGACCTTTAATTTTTCAAAATTTTTGCCTTCTGAACTTAATATGATGCTTTTAATTATATCCAGTTGTATCTGGACGCTCATGTCGTATTGATAGTCCGTTTCATGGAATTTGCTGATGAGGTGGGCTATGACCTTATAAGCGTTGTTAAGCGTTTCTTTTTCGAATCCATTCAGGTTCTTCAGAAGGAATATGACCGTTCGGCAGTTGCCTATTTTAAGAAATGACGCGACGACCAGCCTTCTTATTTCATCGTTATTACATTCCTTGAAAAGCCTGTTCAAAAGATCGACCTTTGAAGAAAGGCCGAACTGGCAGAGAATATAAACTCCCAGTTTTTTTTCTTCATCGCCCGTGTCATCCGATATCATTCGCTCTATCGTGGCGTAAACGTTAAGGCCGGGATATTTATTCAGAGCCGACGAAACGGTTTCGGATATATTAGAATTTTCAAATTTACAGTTTTTGACGATGCGGTCTTTGATGTTTTCATCATTGAGGCTTTGCAGGCAATCTATGGTGGCTCCGCGCAGCCGGAGCGAATCGGAAGAAAGATATTGCTGCGTCAGAAAATTCGCGAAACGGTTCAGGTTCATTTTTCCGATCTGATTTATGGCGTATATCTTCACGTATTCCGATCTGTCGTTCTGCAGCAGGAACATTATGCATTCTTCGGCTTTTGCCTTGAAGTTTCGCACGATAAGGTCAAGCGCCATAGTCCTTATCTTTTCGTCGCTGTTTTTCAGCAGCGGCATGAGGTCGTTTTCCAGGTTGAGCCGCTCTATCCTGCCAAGCGCGATCATGGAAAGATGGCATATGGATGGGTCGCTGGCGGCCAGGTTCTGTTTGACCTTTTCGTATGAAAGGTTCTCGCCGACCCTGTAAACGCGGATAAGCTGTTTTTTGCCCTTCAGCTCAATTTCACCCATGTCTATGAGGTCGAATACGTATTTCGCGTACCTCGCGACGCTTTCCGAAATGACGATCTCGCCGCCTTTCGCTATGGTCTGAAGCCGCGACGAAACGTTGACGTTGTCGCCTATTACCGTATATTCCATGCGTTTTTCCGAACCGATATTTCCGGCTATGACCTGCCCTGAATTTATGCCTATGCCTATTTCTATGCCTATGCCGTATTTTTTAGTGAATTTATTATTGAAATCGCGCAGGTTCCTGTTCATTTCAAGTCCCGTGATTATGGCCATTATTTCAGCGTTCTCACACAGGGTCGGCGCGTTATAAAGGACCATCATGGCGTCGCCGATGAATTTGTTGATGACCCCGCGGTTCTTTAAAACGATGTCGATCATCTGGTCGAAATACATGTTGAGTATATTAAAAAGGTCTTTCGGCTCTATCGTTTCGGAAACAGTCGTAAAGCCTCTGATGTCGGAAAAAAGTATGGTCACGTTCCTGTAATCGGCGAGCGTCTGGCCGATATTTTCGGTCAGGACTTCGTCGGCTATGTAATCGCTTATATACCGGGAAAAAGTTGATTTCATTTTTTCCCGTTCGTTGAATAGTTTAGAGAAGTTAATGAAGCTCTTCTGGAGTTCGCCTATTTCGTCATGCCGCGTGTCATCTATCTTGACGCTGGTGTTGCCTTTCGAAAGTTCGCGCGCTATATTCGAGAGAGCCTTTATGGGCCTGGTTACGCTCGAACCGAGAAAAAAAGCGCCGGCCGCCATGAAAATAAAGGAAAACGCGCAGAAGCCGTAAACATAGTTGGCTATTTCCGCGAAGGCGGCCGAACTTATGCTGATGTAGGCGAAGAATATCACGGCCGAAAGCAGAAGCGTATATGGCAGCAATACGAATATGAAAAAATTTTGAAAAAATTCGTTTATAAAACTGTCTTTTTTGAACGTCATATTATAAAATCCGCCGTCGCGCTTTATGCCGCGGGTGAAAATAAAGGCCTGGCGCAAGAAGTCCGGGCCAGCTTAAAGTTCGAAAAGCGACCATACCGGGTCTTTTATCGATTTCGCCTTGCGGTCATATTTGAATTCGAATTTTCCGTAATACGCGTTAGCCGGCTTGCTTTTTGATGGAAGTATATATGTCGATCCGGCTTGGACAAGGCTCGTCGGGAGGTTTTTTTTGGCGCTGTTTCCCGCGTCAATTATGATGTCGAACACGGCGGCTTTGGACAGCGATTCGCGCGTATAGTCGGTTTCGTTATGCGATAGAGCTATCAGAATATTATAGTCGGACGGCTTCAGATTTTCGGGCAGGCATATTTTTTCAGCCATCTTAACGGGGTCCTTGAAAACGTAATTTTTGGAAATGGTCGAAGGGAGTTTTGGCCCTATCGTCGCGTCCGTGAAACCCAGAATGCAAAACTTCAGGCCGGCGGCGTTTATGAAAGCCTTTTGTTTTAAGTACTCGGGCGGCTCGCCGTTTTTTATTGAAAAGGCATGCGAGCAGACGACGGTCGGCTTGAACTTTTTCGAGACCGGCTCGAGGAAATTGAAGCAGAAACCCATGTCTTTACCGCCTAATGTTATAGCGGAATAATTCATTTCGTTCAAAAGCTTGAAGACGTCCTCGGAATTCGCGGAGGCGATCTCGGAGTTTTCAAAAGCGCTGTTCCCGATATCGAATAAAAGAATCGTGGAATTGGCTTTTTCAGCTTCCGCGCGGTGCTGCTCGATGACCTGCTTCAATTTTGCTATCGATGCGGCCTTTTTAACGGTGCCGGCGATCTCGTATAGATTGGACGTATATAATATGGTTATTTTCTGTTCGTTCGGCGCTTTGAAGGGATTTATGGAAGAGACTGTCTGAGTTATGGTTTGAGATACGTTTATCGTTGAAACATAATCCCAGGAGAAATATCCGACGGTTAATATAAGGACTATCATGGCCACGTTCATTATCGGAGCCGAGTTAAGATCCCACCAGCGTTTAAGGTCGTTCATCGAGAAGTTTTCTTCTTTTTTCTTATTTGAAAGCAGGCTGACGTCGGAGATGTTATCGTTATACGCCACGTCCAGCTGGTCGAGGACCGTTTTCGAAAAAATGTATTCGGCCGATTTGGAAATATTTTTGGTGCCGATTCCAAGCTCGTTTAAAAGTTTTTTTGCGTTGAGGTCGTTGAGATCGTTACCCAGAAAGTCGAGGGCGGACATGGCCCGCTCTTTTATTTCCTCATCCGGATTTTTAACCAGATCTTTCAAAAGCTCTATCGTGTCGGCTTTTATTTGAATAATTGAATATATGGCCGATGTGACCATGAGCTTGTCATTGCTTTTTATCATTTCGCTTATCAGCGAAACGTGGTCGATGTTGGGGTATTTTTTTAAAGCTACGATGGCGTTGGCGCGGACGCGGTTATTGGCGTCCTTTAAAAGCGGCTTCATAAGCGACAGCAGGTCTATGCCTTCAAGCTCTCCGAGAACTTCGACCGTATTGGCCCTTATCCTCGGATTTTCATGGGAAAGAAATTTTTTCAGCGTCGATATGTTTCGCGTGCCCTGTACTTTTGAACATGCCGTTATTGCGTAAGCCAGGACATATTCGTCTTTTTCGTTTTTTAAGACCGCTGAAAGCTCGTTGATGACCTTCTGGTCCGTTGGGTTTGAAAGCATGTTCCTTATAAGTTCTATCTTTTTTTCGCTTTCGCTTTTTTCGGGAACGTTCTGCGAAATGGCGGGCGGCATGGAGATGTTGTGCGCCAGCGTTTCGATGGATATGTCCTGCCCTCCGGAAGAATTGATAAGTTTTATCGCGGCTTCGGCCTTTTTGGCTATGACCGTGTTTTTATGGTTTTTTATCTGTTCGAGAAGCGGCACGACCTTTTTTGATTTGAATCCCGCTAGAACGAAGACCGCCGAATCCACCATGGCGTCGGACGGAAACTTGATCATTTCCTCCAAAAGCGCCATCGCCCTTTCAATATCGTATTTTTTAAGATATTCGATTATGTTCGCCGTTATTCTGTTATCCTGCGACGGCGCGCTTAAAAGTGAAATGACATAGGGGAACGACCGTTCGTCTTCAAGCATCGCCAGCGCTTCTATCGAATTGGCCACGATCCTGTAATCGGCGTTTTTAAGATATTTTATAAGGATATTGGTGCAGCTTTTATCGCCAGTCGCGCCCAGCGATTTTATTATCGTCGCGACGACGTTCTCGTCGGTTTCTATCAGAAGCCTGCGCATTAAAAACTCAAGGCTTCCTTCGACCTTATATTTTATGGCGGCTCTCACCGCTTTCATGCGGTTTTCCGGATTTTCAGATTCGCCGAGTTCTAATATTTTATCGCGTATGGCTTTCTGTCTTATCGCCTGTTCGTCGCTCCCGCCGCTTTCGATGGTTTCTTCACGACTTTCCTCATTCAGCGATTCGAGAAAGGAAAATGCTTTGCGGGCGTAATAACGGACGTTAAGGCTTTCATCGGAAGCGGCCATTTTCTTGAGCATGCCCGAAAATTCGACGCGCTTATTTTTGACTATGAAATATATGACCTTTATCCTGTCGTTCTCAAACGGCGAAGATAGAAGGTATTCAAGGTTTTGTGAGCTCATATGCCTTCGTCAGTATGTTTTATTTTTATTTTTTTCGACGTATACATTTTAATGATAATGAGCTTAACTGTCAAGAAAAATTAATTAATCTTAAAATTACTTGACATATTATGCTTAAAGTTATAAGATGAGCTGAAGACAATTTATATGAGTATTTGGCTTATACCAATTCGCATTTTACTATAAATGCCCGGGTGTTTGACCAATGTAAGCGTTTTTGGATATTAAGGATTGCGTTTTAATAAAATAAAACGCAACTTGGTATTATGGACAATCTTTTGAAAGATCAGCTCGACTATATATTTTTTTTCTATGGCCTGAGTTTTATATTTTTATTCGCCGTTTGCCGGGTTCTGGAAAGAGCGGAACCTAAGTCATCCTGGCGCTGGCTTGGGTATTTTGGTTTTACTCATGCGATAAATGAATGGCTCGATCTTATCGCCTTCAGTTTTTTTGAAATTCCGACTTTTAGTTTCATAAGATTTCTTTTTTTATCGGTTTCTTTTCTTTTTTTAATTGAATTTGGAAGAAGGAATTTTGTAACCGAGGATGAGGCTCATTCCGGCCTTTTAATTTATTTTCCTCTTTTGATTCTTGCTGGAACCGGCGGCTTTTATGGCATCGCCGGGCTTTCGATAACCGTCCGGTATTTTTTGGGATTTACCGGCGGCGCCCTTTCGGCCTACAGGTTATTCCGGTCCGCGGCGGCTGAAAAAGATCGCTCGCGAATCAATCTTAACATATGCGCCTTTTCGTTTTTATTATATTCGGTTTCAAGCGGAATTTTTGTTAAAAGCGCGCCCTTTTTCCCCGCGTCTTTTATCAATGAGAATCTTTTCGCTAATTTAACGGGAGTTCCCGTTCAATTACTGCGCGCGGCGCTTGCCTGCGCCGCTGCCGCTTCGCTATGGAACTATTGCAATATCAAGCGTTTCAGTTATGACGATAAATTATATAAGGCCAATATTTTTTATTTAAAACTTGGTTTATGGCTTCTTCTGGTTGCCGTTTCATTTGGGTGGGTGTTGACCAATTATATCGGCGACGAAGCCTTTAATAATTTGAAGTACGGCTGCGCGACCAAGACGAGCCTCCTTGCTAACCATATCAGCGGTTATCTTCTGGGATCGGAAATATCGATTAAAACGCTTTCTATTTCGCCGCACCTGGTGTCAGCTCTTGAGTCGCCGGTCGCCGCAAATATAGAAAAGGCGAATGTTACGCTTGACGCATATAATGAGGCGGTGAAAGACACCGTCTGCTACGTTCTCAACCGTGAAGGAACCGTTATAGCCTCCTCGAACCGCAACGATAAAGACAGTTTTGTCGGCAAATCATATTCGTTCAGGCCTTATTTTAAAAACGCCATGGCAAAAAAAATGGCGACTTATTTCGCCCGCGGCGTCACTTCGAATAAACGCGGCTATTATGCGGCAATGCCGGTTAACGACCGGAATGGAATGGTTCTTGGCGTGGCTTGCGTAAAAAGAAATATCGACGAAGTCGAAAAGAATTTTTTACGGTATGAGAACTGTTTTTTAATAAACCCCGAAGGAATAATTTTTGCCGCGAGCAGTTCCGCGGTTCTTTTCAGATCGCTATGGCCTTTGGATGTCTCGGTGAAGGAATCGCTTACGCGGGCAGGGCAATTCGAAAACATAATTTTCGATCCGATTTTAAGCGAAGAGCCTGGAAATGACCGTTACGTGGAGTTCAACGGCAGGCGTTTCTGGGCGACCCGGCGATATATCAACGATGAAAAATGGTCCGCCGTGGTTTTTTATTCAACGCTTGAAATAGGCGCATACAGGCTTTTCAGCATAATAGTAATTTGCGCGGTGTGTATTATCATAGTAAGTTTCGTGGCATGGTTCCAGCTCGTCGAAGAGGCGTCGTTTAAAAATATGCTCGAACAGAAGAGGTATGCCGATAAACTTTTAGCCAGCGAACAGTATAACAGAGCGCTTATAGAAAGCACTTCCGATATCATAACCCTCATAGATGGCAAAAGCGTAATAATTTATCAAAGCCCTTCGGCGGAAAGAATTTTAGGTTATAAACCGGAGGAAATGACGGGGAATCTTTTGCTGAGTTTCGCTCATGAACATGATATTTCGATTTTAACGAAGCTGTTGAATGAAGAAGTCTTGCTCGCGAGCGGAGAAGCCGTCCAGGCCACGTACAGGATGAAACATAAGAATGGAAGCTATCGTGATATCGAAAGCGTCTTTAAAAATCTTATTGATTTTGAACCCGTTAAAGGCATAACCATAAATTCCCGTGATATTACCAGGCGCATGAAAATGGAGCAGGAATATCTCAAGGAGTCCAAGCTTGAGTCGCTCGGCGTTTTAGCCGGCGGAATAGCGCACAACTTTAATAACGTATTGATGAGTATAGTCACCAATATCGGCCTGGTTAAAAAACGCCTCGCATCTTCCGAAAAAAATTACGAGATACTTAAACGCGCTGAAGACGCGGCTTATAAAGCCAAAAACATCACTTCCCAGTTCATCACATTCGCCAAAGGCGGCGTTCCCGTTAAAAAAATCGTGGATGTGCCCGCGTTTATTAAAACGACCGCGAATCTTGTCGCCGGCGGCACGAACGTTAGCTGCGAATTTGAAAGCGCCGGAACGACGCTTTCCGCGGAAATGGATGAGGTCCAGATGAGCCAGGTTTTTGCAAATATAATAATCAACGCTATTCAGTCAATGCGCGCCGGCGGCGTCATAAAGATAAAAACCGCTCGCGTAATGCTTGAAAAACGTAATTCCTTTAATCTTATTCCGGGAGAATATATAAAAATTTCCGTGAAAGACACGGGATGCGGAATAGAAACGAAAATTCTCGATAAGATATTCGATCCTTATTATTCCACGAAAGCCGATGGTAGCGGATTGGGCCTCGCTTCGGCTTTTTCGATAGTTAAAAACCATAACGGCGTTATAACCGTCGAGTCCAAACTTCGAGCCGGCTCCACATTTGATATTTACCTTCCCGCGGTCGCCGCGTAACAATTTTTATTGTAATTATACCCATTAAGTGATAAAATATAATTTCTATGTTAAAAGTTATAATTTACGGCTTTTTTTATGGATTGATGATAGCCTTGCCGGTTGGCCCAGCTAATATAGAACTTTTAAGAAGGGGTCTGCACGAAGGGTTTAAACCGGCTTTTGAAGTTGGCATAGGCGCGGCTCTTTCTGATTCCTTTCTCTGTATTCTTGCGTATTTCGGAATAGTGAAGTTTCTTCTGCTCTCAAAGCTTATAAACGTTCTGCTCGGCCTTTTATGCTCAGCCGTTATGATCATGCTTGGCGTTTCAGGGTTTAACGCTCTGTTCAACAAAAAAACGGATGTGATGAAGCGCCTGAAGTATTCGGGGTCTCACAAAAACCCTATATTAATGGGTTTTTTGATAAACACTTCAAATCCTATGGTTATAGGATTCTGGGTTGTTTTTCTTGGAGCTGTTTCATCGTATAGCGGCATAAAGGAATTTTTCGTGCTATATCCGCAGGCCGGCATATTCTTATTCGCCTTTACGGTTTTTATCGGTTCGCTTTTATGGTTTTATTTTTTATCCCATATTGTAATTAAAGGGAAAAAATATTTGACGGGTTTCGTTTTTGAGATCATTTCGTTTGTATGCTCCACGGTATTCATTCTTTTTGGTTTAGCTCTGATATATGGTGTTTTAAAGACTATATTTATGTGACGGGAGGCTCGGATTTATGAAAACGCGAAATTATAAGGTGCCTAAAATGGCCTGCGGCAACTGCTTTAATACGATCAGGAACGCGGTATCGAAGATCGCTGGAGTGGTTTCCGTTACGGCCGATATGGAGGACAAGACGGTAAGCGTAGAGTACGATGAAACGTTAACCGCCATAGATGCGGTCGGCGAAAAAATGAAAAAAATAGGCTTCCCGCCAGTGTAAGAAGAATGTGACTGATGATTAGCGTCTTAAATTTGAACATAACCGGAATGTCCTGCGTCAACTGCTCGAATTCGATCGAGTCGTATCTTTCTTCGACCGATGGAGTAAGCGAGGTCGCCGTGAATTTTTCAACGGGGGCCGGGCGCGTCTCTTATGATGCCGCTAAAATAAAACCAGGGGAAATAATTTCGCTGATCGAGGAACTGGGTTTTGGCGCGAAGATCACAAATGCCGGCGATGGCGTCGCTAAGCCGGCCGGAAAGTTTTCTCCCGGACCCGAATTGATGACGGCCGTTATTTTCGCGGTTCCCGTGTTTATCCTTAATATGTTTTACTGCCATATTCCCTGGGCGCCTCCGGCTATGGCGGTTCTTTCGCTGCCGGTGCTTTTTTATTCGGGAAGGGGCTTTCATAAAAAAACCCTTTTATATCTTGCTAAAAGACTTCCGCTGACGATGGACGCGCTGGTATCGGCGAGTTCGGTTTCCTCGTTCGCCTTAAGCTGTTTTCTTTATTTTGCAAAGGGGTCGAGTGAACTATATTTCGATTCCGCGACTTCGATAATAGCCATAATACTCGTAGGAAAAGCTATCGAGGAACGCATCCGGACAAGCGCGCGCTCCAGCCTTTCCGAAATAATTGAAACCATACCTTCTTTTTGCGCCGTCAGGGCCGGCGGTTCCGAAAAAGAAGTAGCCATTCGCGACGTTCTCGCTGGAGATACGGTTATAGTTAAGCCCAACAGAAAGGTGCCGGTTGACGGCGTCATAATTTCAGGCGAAGGTTACGTTGAAAGTTCCGCGATAACGGGTGAAAGTATTCCTGTTTATGTTTCTTCAGGTGATTCCCTCTTCGCGGGAGCGCAAAATCTCGATTCGATATTTGAAATCAAGGCTACGGCTTCAGGAAACCACTCATACATCAATGGTATCGAAGAAATGTTGCGTGACGCCCTTTCTAAAAAAGCTGAAATACAAAAAACCGCCGATATCATATCTTCTTATTTCGTGCCCGCGGTCTTCGCGCTTTCGGTCATAACGTTTTTTGGGCAAAGATTTATTTTTAACGGCGGGCTGGAAAATTCGCTCATCGCGGCTATTTCAGTTATCGCTATAGCCTGTCCGTGCGCGCTCGGACTGGCCCTTCCGGTGGCGTTTCTTTTTGGAACCAATCTCGGCGCGGGGCGCGGCATACTTTTTACCGATCCTGACTCTCTTGGAAAGCTGAAAAACGTCAACTCTATAGTTTTCGATAAAACAGGCACTCTCACTAAGAACCGGCTTAAGATAGAAAAATATGAGATGTTAGGAGAACTTAACATTGATGAACGGACTTTGTTTCAGATAATAGGCTCGGTACAGAGATATTCCGATCATCCCATCGCCGGAGCTTTTGTCGAATTCATCAAAGGGCGCGGTATAAATCCCGGGCTTGAAGTGAGAGGTTATAAAACTCATGGCGGGAAGGGCGTTTCGGCGACATGCCGGGGCCATAAGCTCGTCATAGGAACCGCGGAACTTGTCGGAGCTGAAAATGGATTTGTCCGGCATTCTGAAACATTTGAAGGCAAGCCCTCATTTTATGCGGCAATCGATCAAACGCCGGCCGTTTATTTTGAATTATCGGAGCAATTAAGCGAAGGCGCCGCGGAAATAGTCGCTCAACTTGCCGCCCGCGGCGTTAAATCATATCTTCTTACGGGCGATCTCGAGGGGGCCGCATTTGAAATTGCCGGGCGCGTTGGTATAACGCGCGAAAATGTTAAGGCCTCCGTAAAGCCTCATGAAAAGGCCGAGTTTATTGAGCGCCTTAAAATGGATAATCCGGCGGCCAATGTTCTGATGATAGGCGACGGCATAAACGACTCGCTGGCGATGGCGAAGGCTGATATAGCGATAGCGATGGCGGACGCGACGACGATCGCGAAAACCGCGGCTTCGATTATAATGACGCGCCATGGTCTTAAAAATGTGGTTATCGCGCTGGAACTCGGGAAAAAGATGCACCGGGTCATCATTCAGAATTTTTTCTGGGCATTTTTTTATAATATGATTCTTATTCCATTCGCGATGGCTGGAAGGCTGAATCCGATGCAGGCAGCTTTTGCGATGATACTCTCGTCTCTTTTCGTCGTTCTTAATTCGACGAGACTCAAAAAGTTATAACGCCTATCTTCCGATGAGAAAGTAAAAGATCGGGCCGAAAAACATGTTGATGATCTTATCGGTAGCGCCGGATGAGATCAGTATTATGAAAAACAGGAACCCGGCCGCCTGCGGTATTTCAAAGTTTTCATAAAGGCTGTCCGGAAGCATGCAGCGGATGACATGGTACCCGTCGAGAGGCGGAATAGGGATCATATTGAATATGCATAAAACTATATTTATCTGTATCATGGATATCAAAAAATTGATGGCTGAGCTGGCGGTTTCAAAATTAAGCCAACCGGAAGCTATGAAACTATCGCCATAAGAAAATAATAGACGAACCAGGCCTGCGAAAAGAGCGGCCAGCAGAAAATTCGAAAGCGGCCCCGCGAGCGATATCCAGTATTCATCGGTTTTGGGATCGTGGAGATTGCGCGGGTTTATCGGGACCGGTTTTGCCCATCCGAACATCACCGGGGACTGAGACATAAGAAGAATTAGCGGCAGGATAACCGTTCCGAAAGGATCTACATGATCCATTGGATTAAGGCTTAATCGGCCTTCTTCCTTCGCCGTAGTGTCGCCGCAGCGATATGCGGTAAATGCATGGGCTGCTTCGTGGACGGTTATCGCGATTATGAATCCTATTATTTGAAATCCTATATCAGGCCTCAATTACGTCTCTTCCTTTCAGGATAATATTTCGCCGCATACGTTTGCGGCCATTATTTTTTTTATCTTTTCCATTTTTTTACTCTGACCCAGAGCGTACATCAGTTTACAAAGGGTCGCTTCGAGAGTCATATCGCGGGCGGCTATAGCGCCGATATTAGCCGCCTTCATCCCGACCTCGTAAAGGCTCAGATCGACTTCGCCGAGCAGGCACTGCGTTCCGATCACGACTGGTATGTTCTGGGAGATCGCGCGCTCTATGCCGGGAAGAATTGTGTTTTCGTTCGTCGGGATGTTTCCGGCGCCGAATCCTTCGATGACGATGCCTTCATATCCCATTTCGATTATCTTATCAAATATTCGCGGCGAGATCGAAGGAAATATTTTCAAAAGAAATACGTTTTTATTAAAATTTTTATAAAACACCGGCTTTTTTGGGGAAGGCGGAAGGCGGTGGCTGAAAAGCTTTATTGTGAGGCCGACCTCGCCGATGGGGTCCTCGTTAACGGATTCGAACGCGTTGAGGTGGAAAGCCGAGATCTTTTTAGCTCTGCAGCCTCTTATAATATTTTCCCCGAATAATATAGCCACTTCGTTTATATCTTTCGTGGCGGCTATAAAGGAGTTTATAAAATTATTGCGCGCGTCCGAGCCGATTTCACCGAGAGGCATTTGCGAGCCAGTGAAAATAACCGGTTTGGAAAGATTTTGGAGCATGAACGAAACCGCGGCCGCTGAATAAGCGAGCGTATCGGTTCCATGCGTGACTACGAAGCCGTCGTACTTATCATAATTGTCATATATAAGGCCGGCGAGTTTCTGCCAGTGCTCGACCTGGATGTTGGTGGAATCTATGTTGAAAACATCCATTTTAGTGACGTTCGCTATCTTTCGTATCTCCGGAATGTGTTTTATTAGTTCGGTCGAGGTTTTGGCCGGCATTAAAGTTTTGGAGCTTTTGTCGTGCACCATCGTTATGGTTCCGCCCGTAGTAATAAGAAGTATATGAGGTTTTTCACTTTTTTTTATGTTCATAGCGGGCTGGATTATAACATAAAAATATCGCTCAGTCAATTTTATCCCGCTCAGCCGTTAATAAAAAATAAATATTATATTTCGGTTAATTTTTTGTATCCGATTATTAATTTATCAGTAAATTCGCCGATGTTTAATCATAAGTAGGCCTCGAATCCATAAAAAATATTGGAAGAGGGTCATAAATTTAGTTAAAAGAATGTCGATATAAAAAAAAGAAAAGCAATTGTTATGGTTGCAAATTAACTATTTTAACATACATTAAGGAGGAGTTTATGGTAAGTTACAAAGCACAACGTCTGATGATTGTACTTACTCTTTTCATTTCAACGGTTTTCTTGTACGGGTGTGGAAGTTCCGGGAGCTCGAGCGTTTCTAACGCGTCGATGACTTTCGAAATCAGAGACATCACTACGAAGGCGCCGCTTGATAATGTTCAGATCATGGTTAGCGGCCCAGACCCGCAGAACGCCGGTGGAGCGGTTTCAATTTTAAGGCAGATAAAGACCGACAGCAGAGGAAAAGCGACTGCGTCGGATCTTCCTCCCGACAGATCATACCGCGTAGCATTGTCTAAAGAAGGATATCAGAACCCGCCTACGAATAATAACGTTCAGCCCCAGTTTATTCCGGACATATCCGGCGGATTGAATGTGGAACAGGGAGCGACCTATAACGTAATAGGCTACCTTATAGTATCTAATTCGCCAGCGACGGGAACCATACGCGGTTACGTTAAAAACCGTGTGACGGGTGAAGCGATATCGAACGCTACGGTATTCACAGCCGCGACCGGCTCGATAGCATCGATTATCGATACAACCGATAAGCCTTCAAAGCCTGGATATTATGAACTCGCAAATGTTCCGTCCGGTCAGAATACGGCTTTGAATGTTACCGTTCCGGGCATCGCCGATGTAGTTAAAACCGTAACTGTTCCAGGCAATGGAACAATAGATTATGACATATACATTGATCCGGGCGTTGGAACCATAAACGGAAACATACTCGCATCAGCCAACGAAGTGCTTCCTCCCGGAACGTATGTCGTACAGGTGCTCAGGAACGGAACTGACATAGTTACTTCCAAGACTGAAAACGTAGCCGATACGTCGGCGGAAAAGGCCCATGTTTACACTATAACTAACGTTCCAGTCATACTGACCGGCTCGACTTCCACCTATACCATCAAAATAATAAGCGACGTAGTTCACATGACAAATCCCGCCGGCGGCGTTTCAGGAATAACTATGAGAGCGGGGAGCCAGACCGTTGAAGTTCCAGCTATAACGGTAATGTCCGAAAAAGGAACCGTTCTTGTAACCTTATATCATGCTCCGATCCCTACTTTAAATCCTAATAATGAATCTGCGAATACGCTTGAAAGCATGGCGGCCAATACAGCTATAACAGTTTCCAACGCTATCATTGAAAAGACAAATGCGGGCCTGACCTTTCCGTATTTCGTTTATCGCATAAGCAATGTTCCGGTCGGCAAACGTACTCTGACGATCAATTTTCCTAACCATAATGTCAGCGGCACGCCTACGGTGACCGCGGTGAAAGACAGCGAAGTCGCGGTGTTATATACTCTGACGGAAGGCGCTGCCAGCTCCGCGCCGGGGATCAAATAAAATATAATGGTAATTTACGGCATAAAACTGAAATTGGGTGAAACAAGCAAATGATAAGTAATAACAGTAACAGTGATGGCGGAGGGAAAAAACATATGAGAGTGAGCAATTTTAGAAAGTTAACGATCCTTTTAATAATTGCCGTAATGATCTCGGCCACCACCTTAGTTTCAAACGCTAACGCCGGCTCCGCCGGCGGCGCGGCCGCATACCTGAAGATGGGCGTTTCTGCACGCGCCCTTGGAATGGGTGAGGCTTTCTGCGCGGTGGCTGACGACGCTTCGGCGACCTACTATAACCCGGCTGGACTTGGCGGCCTTAAAAAAAGGGAATTCCTGACTATGCATGCTATGCTTAGCCTGGACCGGAAATTCGATTTCGCCAATTACGTGCTTCCGGATAAAAAACGCGGCGGCGTGTGGGGGCTTTCATGGACCAAATTTGGCGTTGATGAAATACCCGAGACAAACGTTTATGATGGAATAAAATATGTGCCGCCGGTGGGAAGCGCTATTGGCGATCCAGTTCTCGATGCAAGCGGTAACGTAAAGATATTCAGTTATTTTTCAGACCAGGAGAACGCTTATACTCTTTCTTACGGAAAACAGATGAACGCTAAAAGAAGGCTCGGCGCATCACTGAAATTATTGCGCCACTCTCTTTTCAACTCCAGCGCCAGCGGCATGGGATTAGATCTTGGCTGGCATTTAAAAAGCGATGAAAAGACAAGTTTCGGCCTTGCGTTAAAAAATCTAGGTTCTTCGCTTAAGTGGAATACCGATTCGGGCCAGAAAGATTCGCTCCCCGTTACAATGGTGTTTGGTACCGCTTATCAGTTGAAGCCGAAGATTTTAGCGGCCATGGACCTGGAACAGACCGGTTCGGAAAGCCTTAAGCTGAAACTCGGCGTCGAAGGCAAGGTAAATCAAAACATAGCGCTGCGCGCCGGCGTCAATAATAAAAAGTTTTCGATAGGCGCCGGTTTCGATTCTAACGACTGGCACTTCGACTATGCTTTCTATGATGAAATACTTGGCGCTAACCACAGAATTTCCGCCGGGAGAAGGTTCTAAAGACTTTAAAGGGTAAAAATCCATATAAAACAAAGAAAAAAGATAAAAATTTATAATTTTTATCTTTTTTCTTATTCAAAACTTGAATTTTTTAATTTTTTAAAGTATAATTAGCAAGTGTTATTCATGCCTTTTTTTATATAAGCGGATATAGCACGAAACCGAACCGGAGGATAACTATGATGAGAAAAACCATTGATAAAACAAAAGAAATAACAGAAAGCATAAAAAAACTTGGCGCCGATAATGAAACTGAATTTTCAAAGGCCGCTTTAAGCCTTGAAAAGCACGGTCTTACTTTCGTGAGCGTTTTTCTCGAAAATTACGATTCGTTTAATATAGAAATAATCATGAAGGCCATAAAGGTTTCATTGAACATACATGTCGATGAAACTTCAAAAAAAGACGCCAAAATATTGGATTCTATAATAAAACGCCTTGTCGTTATATATGCGAATGAAAAAAATGCTAATATGATTTCAATATGGCTTACCATGCTTGGAAAATATGGAAATGTTCATACCATACCCGTGATAGCTCACTCGCTTCTTTCGGAAGATAAAAGAATACGCGCGAACGCTGTCGAAGCCATCGGCAAGATAGGCGGCGGTCAGGTCAAGGAACTGCTCCTTCCATATCTTAAGGATTCTTCGAACCGCGTGAAGGCTAATACCGCTATAGCGCTTTGGGAATTCAATGAATTAAGAAGCGTCGTTAAAAAAGCCTTCGATGAGATGATCGTCGATCGCGATAAATGGATGAAAGCATCAGCTTTTTACGCATTCGGTGAGATAAAAGCCGATGAATTCGTTCAGATACTTTTAAATTCGATAGATGACAGCGACGAGGATATCTGTAAAAACGCTTTCCTCGCGCTTGTTGGTTATGCGGAACAATACTCGGGAGTTGACGATATAGCGCCCGAGAAAAAAAGGTCAAGGTAAAAAAATAGCGGCCATATAAATTATAACGGAAAATTTTCGTCAAGGTATGTAAAGTCCTTTAAAATTTGTTTTTTAATAAATCTATATGGAGGTTTTGGTTATATGGTAGTAAAGCGTTGGACGCCTGAAGATGAAGAGTTTATAATTCAAAACTATTCAAAGTTGACCAATCGCGAGCTTTCCGATAAATTCGGAGTCAGCGCGATTGCGATACAGCGCAAGCTCGCCCGGCTTAAACTTATGCGTCAGTTCCAGAAAAAATGGACGGATGAAGAAGAAAAGTTCCTCAGGGAAAAATATTCCGAAATGAGTGATAAAGCTCTGGCGAAGGTATTTAACGTAACCGAGATCTCCATTAAAAGAAAACTCGCCCGTCTCGGCTTTAAACGCAACCTTCGCGTAAAGAGCGCGGCCCACGCATCATCATCCGCCATATCCCGGGAATTTCCAGGAAAAGCCAAAATCGCATCCGGCGTTTCCCAAAAAGCGACTAAACCTAAAATTTCAGCCGTCGCCAGTATCGGGCCGCGAAAAAACTCCGGTGAAAAAATAGTCGAATCAAAATTAGCCGAAATTCAGGCTGCGCCCTTGGCTGTCAAAGACCTCATCATAGAAGCGAAAGAAGAATTCAAGACGGCGCCTGAAAAATCTTTGAAGTTAAACGGCAGCGTTAAAACGCACCGCGAGGAAAAGCAATATGCCGCTTCAGAACTGTATGAGATAGGGGACCTTATTTTTCACAAGGCGTGGGCTGACCGCGGAAAGGTTGTAAAGATCATCGAGACCTCCGGCGGAAACAGGGCTATCGTGGTTGATTTTAATAAGCATGGGAAAAGAACTCTTATAGAGGGAATAAAAGAAAAGCAAATGCCGAATTATTGATATACCATAAGCGGCGCGTTGATATCATAAATGAAAAGAGGCTGTAATCGGTTGACTACAGCCTCTTTTCATTTTGATTCAGAAACCAAACTATTTTTTTTTCGTAGCGGCTTTTTTCTGAGCAGCGGCTTTTTCAGCAGGTTTTTTACCCATGTTAAAATTTCACCTCTTTTTTCTATATTATGTACTTCTTATATTACTAAAAAAAGCCGGATTTTGTCAAGTGTATTTTGAATTATTTTTATTTTTTTTGAATATGCGAAAGTTATATTGATTCAAAACGCATTTAAATCAGAGTTTATCATGAAAAACTAAGAATATAAAATTTTAAGAGCCGGCTCCGCGCAAGGATTGAAATTATTGGACAAAACGTGTATAATCATACTGGCGCAATTTTAATGAATGCAAAATATCGGGAGATGTTTTTATGCTTGATAAGCCTAATAATGAAGAAAAAACTCTTGTGCAAAAGGGACTGGAATTTTTTATTCCTGGTTACAAAGGCTATCGTGAATCGGAATCTATTATTGAGGCGGATTCTAAAGTGAGGGCTTTTATAGTTAGAAATATCGGCGAACTGATCGCCGAGGTGGACGCCGTGAAAAAGAAGGTTATGGTAAAGGCGGGCGGCCTTAAGCTGTTGCCGTGCCTTGAAAATGTCACGAGCGTTTTAAAGAAAGTTTCGTCTCAGGTTCAATTCGCGGGCTCCGCATCAGCGGGTTTTAGCGTCGGCGGTTTTACGAATGAAAATTGCGTTAAGCTGAAAACGTTCGATGAGGGAATATATTTTTCGTTACAGGAAGTCAGGAAGATCGTCGAAGATCAGAGGGCCGATGATGGATATGCGAAACTCGATGAGTTCGCCTTGAAAATTTCGGCCTGGGCGGATAGTTTTTCCGGTCAGCTAAGATCGCGGAACGAATTAATTAAAAATTAACGGAGAGTGAAGTAAATGACCCAGTTCATAGAGGTTCTTGAATTTTTGGATAATAGCGGGCAGGTCCTTGTTCAAAGAATTCCGCAAAACGATTCGGGAGAGATCAAATACGGAGCTCAGCTCGTCGTCCAGGAAAATCAGACCGCCATATTCGTCAAGGACGGAAAATTTCTGGATACTTTCAGTTCCGGCCGTCATACATTAGTGACCGAGAATATTCCGATATTGACGAAGATATTGTCGCTGCCTTATGGTTTCAAATCGCCGTTTCGCGCATCCGTTTATTTCATTTCTCTCGCCGAACATACCAATTTGAAATGGGGCACTTCCGAACCGATCCTGTTCAAGGATTCCGAATTCCAATACGTCAGGCTTCGCGCCCGTGGAACTTATTCGCTAAGGATTTCCGATCCGTCGGTTTTTATAGGAAAGATCGTCGGTACCGCGGGAAGATACGATATAACGAAGCTCGAGGATTTTTTAAGAAACACGATAGTTTCTCAATTTTTTGACGCTCTTGGTTCGAACCTTACGACTATCCTGGATCTTCCGGCTATCTATGAAGAGCTCGGCCTGGTTGTTTTGAACCAGGTGAAGGAGGCTTTCGCTAAATACGGATTGGAGGTCGGAGACATAAAAGTTCTCGGCATAACCATGCCTGAAGAGATACAGAAAGTCATCGACGAGCGCTCCTCGATAGCGGCCGCCGGCGATCTCAATAAATATACTAAATTCAAGGCGGCCCAGTCGATCAAGGATTTCGCCCATAATCAGGGCGGTGGAAGCGGATTCGGACAGGCGGCCATGGATATGGGCGTGGGTATGGCGATGGGGCAGATGCTCGCCGGCGCATTGAAGGACCAGCATGATAACGGCTCGCAGCCTCAACAAAATCAGAATAATCAGCCGCCGGCAACGTCATGCCGTAAGTGCCAGTCTCCAAATCCTTCCGGCGCCAAGTTCTGCATGAACTGCGGAGAAAAATTTGCGCCCGTCGGTTTTTGCGCCGCGTGTTCAATTCAAAATGCCTCCGGCGCGAAATTCTGCAACAATTGCGGCGGGAAACTATAGATTTTACGGGCCGGTGAAACTCCCTGTTTAAAAAGCCCATTAAAGTTAAAAATTGAATCGAAAATAAAAAATCCCTCGGATGAATATCGCGGCCGAGGGATTTTTACTGGTTTTTTCTGGCGAGTATCATGTAATTTTCGCCTTCATAAGAATTTTCTTTATAAAGGCTTTCCAGGAGCCAGCTGGTTATGGGCGTAACTATTTTTTCATGCAGGTCGGGGAAGGGGATATAGCGGCCGAGAGTTTTTTTATATGCGGCCCCGCGGCACAGATAATAAGAAGTGATCATCTGAACGATGATCGCGGAAAGCGACGCGTATTTTTTGTGCCGGATCACCGTGAAGCCGCAATCCTTTAAAAGCGCGTCCCATTTTTTATAAGCGTATATGGAATTAAGCCTGAAATATGAGCTTATGTTGTGGTTGAAAAGTTTTATAATATTAATTTGAGACACCGAAGCGATGAATCTTGAAAAAAGGTCGGCGTGAAATTTAGGCATGAGCGTCGGCACCGTAAAGCACAGCATTCCGTCTTTTTCAAGAACGCGCCACGCCTCGTTCAGAACGGTTGCCGGTTTTTTCACGTGCGCCATCAGATCGTTGGCCATAACGAATTTAAAGCTTTCATCGTTATACGGAATATCTTCGGCTTCGGCTATTTTGATCTCACGGTAAACGTTTCTTTTGTAAGAGAGATTGACTTCCGCTTCGCATGAATCGATGGCGCAATCGATATAATCTTTGTTGCCGAATAATACCGAGGCGAAAAGCCCGTCTCCGGAGCCTAGATCGAGCATGGGGTGCATGAAAGGGAGCTTATCCATAATCTTGCATTCGAGAGCTCTTATAAGGGCAAGCGAGACGGGGGCGTTTTTAAGATATTCGTTTAAAAAATTTCCGGAATCTTTTTTACAGGGAGCCGTATTCATTATTTGCTTCCTTTTTGGTGTTTTTGTATTTTATAGCTATCTCAAAGATCATTTTTTCTGGGTTATGTAAATTATTCCTATGATTATTAAAAGTATTCCGAATGAACGTTTTAAAACCAGCTCATCCATTTTTATAACGAATTTCGCTGAAAAATAGCTTCCGATGAGAAATCCGCATACGAGTATGACCGTCGCTCTTACGTCCACGAAGCCATTTTTATAGTACTCTAAAAACGCGAGTATCCCGATTGGCGGCAGAAGCATCGCGAGCGTGGTGCCCGTGGCCATTTTCTGGCTGAAGCCATAGAAAAACATAAGCGCCGGGATCACGAATACGCCTCCGCCTATACCGAACATTCCGCTTAAGGCGCCGACCGTAAGTCCGAGTATGGTTAGCGTAATATAGATCATTTTTACTCCTTATATTGCTGGCAAATGCAGTCCCGCATTGAAAAATAAATAATTCGAACTTGATTTATCCGTGTTTTTATAGTAAGATATTGTTACTTTTCAATTTCATTTGATTTAAACTGATAAATTCGTTTTTTTATAATACGTCTGTTTTTTAGATTATATCTTCAAATAAAATTTATCCGTTGTATTATATACCGCTTATTACTATTTCGTATTTTATTTACTTTACTGTAGAGGTGTTTTACTGATGTCTGAACTTTTAAATGAAAATGGCGAAGCGCAGGAAGTCCAGGATGAGGTTCCACAACGCAAATCACCAGATTTTTCGGCATTTGAGGCTCCCGCCGAAACTCCGGGCGCAAAGCCGGGCGACAAGGTGTTCGGAATGCTCGGAGATCCGGATAATCCATTTCAACTCGATCTTGCGGAGCTTGTGCCCGCCGATCAGCGGATCGCTAACGAACCGGCGATAAACACGTTTTTACGGGCGCTCGTTAATTCAGGAGGCTCGGACCTTCACTTGAATTACAACGTGCCTCCCATATTACGCGTTCACGGACAGATGAAGCCTCTTAAATTCAAGGCGCTTCCGGCCGAAACCATGAAAAAGATGCTCTATCAGATCCTTACGCCCGAACAGCGTCAGCATTGCGAAGAACATCGCGAGGTTGACGCGTGCTATATGATAGAAGGCGTCGGCCGCTTCAGAATGAACGTATATCATCAGCTTTATGGCCTGGCGGCCGTTTTCCGCGCGATTCCAATACGCGTTAAGACTATAGCGGAAGTCGCTCTTTCCGAGGAGATAGCCAAACTCGGTTTATACAGCCAGGGATTCATCATAGTTACCGGCGCCACCGGCTCGGGTAAATCCACGACCCTTGCGGCCATAATTGATTACATCAACAAAAACGAATACCGCCATATAATAACGATAGAAGACCCGCTCGAATTCGTACACTCCAACTATAAATCGCTTGTCACTCACCGCGAGGTCGGCCAGCACACGCAATCGTTCGCGAGCGCGCTGCGCGCCGCGCTGCGTCAGGACCCGGACGTAATTCTTATGGGCGAATTGCGCGATCTGGAGACTATCGAGATAGCCCTTACCGCGGCCGAAACCGGTCACATGGTGCTGGGCACTCTCCATACCAATAACGCGCCTGAAACGATATCGCGTATCATATCCGTATTTCCCGCCGACCGCCAGGCTCAGATATCAATGCAGTTATCGACGGTTTTAACCGCCGTCATATCTCAGGAATTGCTTCCTACGAAGGACGGCAAGGGGCGCGTTCCGATACGCGAGATCCTTGTTGGAAGCATGAGCGTACGCGCTATGGTCAGGGACAACAAAATACCGCAGCTGAATTCGGCCATTGAAACGGGAAAGCGCCTTGGAATGAGGACTATGAAGGAGTCGGTGGAAGAAGCGCTGAAAAACGGAAAGATAAGCGATGAAGTTGCCAAGGATAAGCTGGAGCAGCTCGGCTCTAAGCAATAACTAGAAAATCAATTGAAAATAAAAAAAGGTCCGATGGAATTTTGAACCATCGGGCCTTTTTTTATAAATGAGTTTTTTAAAGCGGAATTTTTAGGAAACCATCCGTTCTAAAATAACTCGTGAATGTTTTTTTCAGTTTGACGGCGGAACGTATGAAAATATATTTCCAGCGTCGTAAATGTCTTTCTGGACGCCTGAAAATGCTTCTCCACGGGCGATTTCAGAAACTTCTCCGTTCTTTTTGATGGCGCCGCTTTCTATATCGACCCGGATGACGTCTCCGTCTTTAAGCTTGAGGCCCGGTTCGCCCGCGAGTTTGACTATTTCAGGGCAGGTCATTATAGGAAAGCCCGAATTGATGGCGTTTCTTTTATATATCGCGCCTATCGATTCGCATATTATAAGCGATACGCCGAGCGCCGCGAAACAATCGACTGCCTGCTGCCGGGAAGAGCCGGCGCCGAAATTTTTCCCGGTTATTATTATGTCGCCTTTTTTGACGAATTTATGAAACTGTTCGTAGCCCTTGAGGTTTCCAAGCGCGTACTGTCCCATCTGGGCGATGTCGGTTATCGCAAGGTAATTGTTGTGATAGATTTGGTCCGTGTCGATATTGTTGTATATGTTTCCGTCAGGGTCGCGCAGGATCCAGACTTTTCCGCTTAAAACGCGTTCTTTCATCGTTATATTCTCCTTTTATAATATTAGAGATGACGCTTGCCGCCGGCCTTATTCGAAAGAAATGTAACCGTTCACGGCCGACATGGCGGCGACCAGGGGTGAAGCGAGGTAGGTTTTCCCGTCGCCCTGCTTTCCATCAAAATTACGGTTGGACGTCGATATCTGGACCTCGTTTTTCCCGGTCATTCCTATCTGGCCCGAGGCGCACCCGCCGCAGCCCTGGTTCGATATTATAAAGCCCGCCTCGAACAGCGTTTTTATAATTCCCGTTTCTATCATTTTCTGGAAAACTTCGTGCGTGGCCGGGACGATCTTGGCCATTATTTCGGGCCTGACTTTTTTACCGGCTACGGCGCGGGCGGCCATTTCCATATCTTCGTAGCGCCCGTTGGTACATGACCCTATGAAGACGGAATTGACTTTTATATTTTTTAATTCGCTGGCGTCGGATACGTTCTCGGGCGAAGGCGGGCAGGCGACCTGCGGAACGAGATCGGAGATATCGATTGTGTGTTCCTCCGCATATTTGGCGTCGCTGTCGGCTTTTATCGTTTCAAATTTCGCTTCAGCCGATATCGCGCGGAAATATTCGGCGGTTTTTTTATCTGCCGGGATTATTGCTACAATAGCGCCCATTTCGGTGGCCATTGAAGAAAGAGTGATGCGTTCGTGCATTTCGAGAGCGTCTATGGCTTCGCCGTAAAATTCCACCGAGCTTCCCAAAAGCCCGGCGGAACCGAATTTTTTCAATATGAAGAGCGTCAGGTCCTTCGCCGTGGCGGGAAATTTTAATACGCCCTTCACGTTGATGCGGACCGAAGGCGGTATCTCGAACCATGTCGCGCCGTGACGCATGGCGTAAGCGATGTCCATGTCGCCCATTCCCTGGCCGAAGGCTCCGACGGCGCCCATGATGTTTAAATGCGAGTCAGTTCCGACTATCGTCGTTCCGGGAAGGGCGATGCCGGATTCGATGAGAACGTGCGAACCTATGCCGGCGTTCACGTCGAATACGCGGATTCCATGCTCTTTCGCGAATAGCCTGCAGCTTTGCTGGTTATTGGCGTAAGGGATAGTGTTAGCCGGAGCCTGGCAATCGAACGTGAAATATGTCTTGGACGGGTCCGCCACATTCTGACCCGGGTAATATTTTTTGATGTTCTTCACGACGTTGGCGCCGCCGAAATCGCGCGCCGATCTGACATCGAGCTTTATCCAGACTATATTTCCAGGCTTCACATCGTCGCCGGGATGGATCAGGTGGTTCTTGAATATTTTTTCGACTATCGTATGGCCCATTTTTATCCTCCAGAAAACATTTATTTTATGCTGTTTATTTCTATGGTGCCTTTTATTTCTACGCCTTCGGTCTCGTTTATTATTTTAAGCTTTTCGGAAGGCTTAAGATCTATGCTTCGCGTGGTCTGTAAAATTTCAACGCCGTAGGTGTCGCTTCGCATGTTTATTTCACCGGTCACGTTGGCGTCGCGCAGCTTTATCTCGACGCTTTTGTTGTCGGGCTGAGATTTATCCGGACCTTCGAATTTTTCAGAGGAAGCCTTTTCTTTTTTTTCGGGCGTCGCTTTTTGAATTTTGGGGAGAGTTTCTTCCGGCGGAAAACCAAGCGTTTCGAAAAGCTTTCCGAGGTAAGCGGGATAAACGTTATACGAAAAGGCCTTGCCTTCCATTACGGAACTGACTTCCGGCAGGCTCTTTTTAAGTTTCGTGAGTTTGCCGCTTATGATTTTTATTGAATTAAGGTAAGCGAAATTTATATGGACGTCGGGAAAAGAAGGATCAAGAGCCATGCCGCGGGAGTAATCTTCTATGGCCTCCGATATCCTGTCGGCGGTGAAAAGCATATCGCCGCGATGTATGTAAAACGCGCCGGTGTTCGGGTCTATTTTTATGGCCCTCGCCATCGTTTCGGTCGCTTCGCGGAATTTATTGTTTTTAAAATATGCCCATGCCAGCGAATCCAGATAAATGGCGTTAACGGGTTCCGCCTCGACGGCTGTTTTACAATATTTAAGGGCTTCCTCTAATCGAGTTCCTGCTTCGCAGAGGACGTATCCGAAGTTGTTCGCCGCCAGCGCGTTTTTGGGATCGGTATTGACGATGAATTCGAGATGCTTTATGGCGTCATCGTTATTGTTCTGTTGAAGGTATATTTCGGCCAGGTGTTCGTTGACGTCCTTGGAATTCGGATTTATGTTATAGGCTTTTTTGAGCGTTTCAATCGATTTTTTCGTCTCGCGGTTCTTATAATAGGCGCAGCCAAGGGAGTCTAGAAATATGGGATTATCGGGGTCGAGCGCTACGGCTTTTTTACAGTGCTCAAGGGCGAGATCCAGTTTTACGTTGCTCATTACGTAGAGATATCCCAGATTATTGTGAGCCGCGGCCGAGTCCTGGTTTTTATCCAGGAGATGCAGGTAAGCCGTTTCTTCCAGCCAGAAAGGCTTTTGGCTTTTGCGCTGATCATATTCCGAGAGCAGCTCTATGAGGTTTCTGAAAATTTTTTCTTTGAGCACTGCGTTTTTAGGTGCCAGTTTTATCGCCTGCATGAATTCGGCGTAGGCGAGCTGGTGTATATCGGGAGAATTTTGCGATATGGCCTGGAAGGTCGATCCGACTATATAATGGAACTGAGGATCGGCGACTTCGAATGACAGCGATTTCTTTAGTTCTTCCAGCGGATCGTAGAGCTTGAACTCGGATATGTCGTGGTCTTTAAGGGACGCGTAGATAACGGTATAAAAAAGATGATAATATGCGTTCAAGGGTTCCGCCTGCAGCAGAGCGGCCATGTCGCATAATGCCATAAGGGCGTAGGAACGGCCGTTGAAATTCGGGTATCCGAGGTTGGCTATGAGCATGTAAATGTATGCCCTGTCGAAATAGGTTATGGATACCTGCGGGTCATATCTTAAAAGGACGAATGACAGCAATTTTTCAATGTCGTCACCGGATTCGCTTATCGCTTTAGTGCCGGTCGTGATCTTGTTGATGTGGTTGGAGAAAAGGAAGGCGTGAAGCGGAAGGTTCTTTGGTTCGGCTTCTATAAGCTTTTTCAGCGTCGCGAGATCGAGATCGTCATATTTGAGGTTCTGATTGAAAATATTTATTCCGAAATCTATCTTTGATGAAACGCTGCCCTGAGCGGTTTGCGCCGGAAGCGAAAAAAAGAGGATCAAAAGGAACGCGGTTATAAGGTTGAAGGCCGACCTGCGGAACTTTTTGAATGTAAAGAAACGTATATTGAACATGGACAATATATTCACTCCTCGCATGCATTTAAATAGGATCGAATGAAACTATCGCAGGATTATACCAAAAAAAGAAAAAAAAGACAATTTTGTTTTTCTAATTTTGCTTGACATTTAAGGAGTATAAACATATAATTTTATATGAAAAATACTGGTATCGTGGTTTTTGATAACATGATATCGAATTTATCCGGATGAGCATAACAATACATTTATCGGGAGAAATCAGAATGCAGGAAACCATACGTCATGACCTTGAAGAGGCTCTTACGATACTCTGGAAGGAAACGGAGAATAATAATCGATGTTTTTCGGCCGCGAGCGAAAAGCTAAAAAAGTTTATCGGCGCCGCGGCCCCTTCCGACCTCGTCTCGGAGGGGCTCATAAAAGCCGATAAAGTTTCCGATAGCTATGAATTTACCGAAAAAGGATACAGGCGCGCATATGATCTAGCCAGGCGACACAGGCTTACCGAAAGGCTTCTTACCGATATTTTATGCATGGACAAATCAAAGGTCGATACCGAGGCCTGCGCTCTCGAACATATAATATCGAAGGAACTCGAGGAAAACATCTGCACGTTGCTCGGCCATCCGAAGGTCTGCCCCCACGGTTCGCCGATAATGCCCGGCGAATGTTGTAAAAGCGGCACCGCCAAGGTCGAACGCGCCATATTCGCGCTTTCGGAACTATCGCACGGAGAGCGTGGATACGTCTCATACATACATACGGCCAGTCATCCTTTTCTTCATAAGCTCATGGCGCTCGGCCTGGTTCCCGGAATACTGATAACGGTCCATCAGACTTTTCCGGCCTATGTAATAGAATTCGAACAGACGCAACTGGCGATCGAGGACGGGGTCGCCGCCAATATTTTTGTCAGGAAGATATCATGAAGCGCATTTACTTAATATTGATCATGACGTGTTCGCTCTTTTTTAACATCTCATACTGTTTTACTGATTTTGCATATTCCCAGACGGGCCCGAAAAAGACGGTTTATTCTGAAAAAGTGATGTTCGAGGTCGATCCGGCGTCGCTGGGCATAAAAACCGATTCCGCGATCGCATCAGCCGGACCGCTGTCGGCCCTGGGATGCTTTGCCGTGATGGGCGACCGGACGCACGGCGACAAGGCGTTGCTTTATTCCGCGATATCGCACTCATTTTATATTTTTTCAATGTCGGGGGAGCTGGAAAAAAACTTTAAATTAAATTGGCTCAGTGGATATGGTCCTCAGCCGGTCTTTTCCGACGTGGCGGTCTCCCCCGCCGGAAAAATTTACGCTTACGATCTTGCCGGAGACAGGTTCGCCGTTTTTAACGGAGATCTCGCGATTATACGCAGCGCGAGCTTGGGGGAAAACTCAGGCGCGCCGTCCGGGATTTACACATTTCTGGGCGCCGACAATCAGGGAAATATTAGGGCTTATGATTCCGCGGCATCGGTTACCGCAGTTTTTTCAGGCGATACGCTTGAAAAAAAATCGGCTTTCAAAGGCTTCGTTTCGTCGTTTTCTCCTCCGCCGGCGGAGGAGAAAAATATTTACTTCGCTGAATATTCAGAAAATATTATTAAGTTCATGGAGGCGGTTCCGGGCGAAGAGGCGCATGAAATTTCCCGGTTCGATTGCCCGGCGGAAGTTAAATCCGTTTATTTCATGGGCGGGCGCGGCGACGTCCTTTATTTTCTGGCCGTCACGCTGGATTTTGACAGAGTGGTCCACACGATAATCGAGATAGGGCGCGATAAAAAAAATATTTCCGGCGTGCAGATAAATCTTCAACAGGATTGCCTTAAACCTTTAAAGATCATTGTTTCGCCTTCAGGCAGGCTTCTTTTCCTTAAAAAGAAGGGTGAAAAATACGCGGTTATAGAATTGAAAAAAAGTCAGGTCCTCGAATGACGGCCGGCTAAGGAGAAAGCTTTTTAAGATGATGAAACATCATAGTTCGCTAATATGCCCGTTGCTTCTTTTTTTCTCGCTCCTTGCGGCGCCAGTTCCGGCTTTTCCCGAGGAAAACGAGAAGGGCGGGGCGCTTTCCATTCCTTTTGACGAAAAAAGCGAGGCTGGAGCTTCTTTTGCCGGAGGATACCATGAAATTTATCCTTACGGGTTTAAAATTTCCCTTGACGGCTCTCTCTTTCTTTCGAACACCCTTAAAAATTCGATACTTCAGTTCGATTTCATGGGCCGTCTCGTCAAATCCTATTCCGGGTCCGAAGAATTTTTCAGATCCCCGGGAGATCTGACGTTTGACAGCGACGGAATGCTGTATTTTGCCAATATTGAAAAAATGACCGTCGTAAAAGTCGATATGATTTCGGCTTTGAACAAGACCTTCGGGGGTTACGGAACCGGCGATGGAAATCTTCTTTCGATATATCAGATAGAGACCGCTCCCGGCAAGAAACTTTTCGTGCAGGACGCCGTTTCGGCGAAGATAAACGTTTACAGCCCTTCGGGCTCGTTCATAAAAAAGATCGCGTGCAACGTTCCCGGCTTTTCGATAAATCTAAGGGGCCAGCTCCTGTTTTTAAGGCGCGACAGGCTTATGGGCTACAGCCTTTATCTTCTCGAGCCCAATTCCAAGATACCTTTAAAGTTATACGACATAGGGCTTGCGGAAATAATCGGGCTTGAGTTCATCGGCGCCGATTATAAAGGAAACATATACGTCGCGACGTCTCCGGACGGAGATTACCGCTATGTCCATGTTTACAATCCTAACGGGGTTTTATGGGCGTCCCATCGCTTGAAGTGTTCGCCGATACCCCGTCAATTTTTTGTGTTCGGCGACGGCTCCATTTATTCCGCCGAGGTCGACCGGCAGGTTACCGGCTCAAAACCGTCGAAAATATCGGTCAGGAAATATTGAAGGTTTTCGGAGGAGATCATGAGGAACGATAATACCATGCATGCAATCGCGCGTTTCGGTGCGGCGGCCCTTATTCTGGCGTTTTTTTCATTAGCGTCCGGTATTGGAATTCTTATGGCCGGTCAAAACAGGATCGAAACCTTGATCTCGCAGAATTTCGGGAAAACGTCAGACGACATTTTTGGCGTTTCGCAATCCTCTCCCGAACATTCGCCTTATTTTCCGAACAGTTCGCCGGCTTTTTGCATTTCTTCGGGAAAATCGGAGCAGCACCTGTATATTCTCGACGCCATGAACGGACGCGTGAAGAAATTTACCCTTGCGGGTAACTTTGTCTCGCAGATTCCGGTCGAAAATAAAGAGATGAAGGTCGAAACGTTATGCGGAATATCTATCGATGATTCTTCAGATTCTACCGGAATAATGATATATTCTAAAAAAAAAATATACTTTCCGGATCGCGACGGGAGAATATTGAAGATGTTCGATATTCCTGAAAACATTGATTTTTCATGCGTCGTCAGGCATTTTGCGGGCGGGGCGCTCGTGTACGACGCATCGGAGTACGTTCTTCTCGAAACGGCATTTGCGGGCGACAAGGCCGCTTTTTCCGCTGTCGCCGAAAAAATAACGAGCCCGTGGTTAGCGGGCGACGGTTCGCTTTATTCATGCCGTCTTTCTGACTTCAGAACGCTCCTGATATTGAAGGCGTCCGCGAATAAAAAAAGCGCTTCAAGCGAGTTTTACAGATTCATGGCGCCGGAAGGAGAACGCGTTTCAGCTCCGCGCATAATCGGAACGGACGAGCTTTCAAACGTTTATGTGCGCCGTTATTTAAACCTTTCGGAAGTTTTTTCGGTCCTTGCGCCGTCGGGAAAACTTTTACGTGAATTTTCCCTTGAACCGTCGATGGCCGGCAATCGTACGAATATGTATCGGGACGAGTTTGTCGACCTTAAAGGTAATATTTACGTGGCTTTTGATGAAAAAAACAGATTCGTTATAAAAAAAATATTTAATGAAAATTAAAAATAACTTTACAAAGCGGCTATTATTTGATATAATGATATTACCTTTTACTGGGGTTTCTTGTTTTTTGCACGAACGTTACTTCCGGTGGAGGAATAATATTAGAGGTGGTTGTAACAATGTCATTAAGCCTTGAAACCAAACAGAAAGTGATTGGAAAGTACAAAAATCACGAGACAGACACCGGCTCGGTCGAAGTGCAAGTTGCCCTTTTAACGGCAAGAATTTCTCAACTGAGCG
>CAZJFS010000018.1:2076-42619 GCA_964545075.1 uncultured bacterium | reverse complement strand
TTTTTAACGGCAGTTATATCCCCTTTTTCATAATCCCACAAATACTGGAGCTTTTCCTCCATTTCTTCGGCAAGTTCGATAAATTCCGCGGGTTCGGTTTCGGGGTCGAATTTAGCCGCGACGGCCATGTATCCGGCTTCGGCCATGTATCTGGAATTTCCTTTTCGGATGAGCTCCATGTAAGGCTTGATGTATTTGCTGAGTATTCTGGGCGAAAGCTTCCTGTGGACTTCTTTCCTGAGATCGCCCGCGAACGAACGCATGGGATCGTCGCCTTCGCGGCCTTCTTCGAACTGCTCGGCCGCAACCCGGATATCTCCGATGAGATCGCCGTCACCCCTGATCGGAAGCTTTTTCAACAATTCCCTGAAATAATATATATGTTCGTTCGACGGCGATTGTATCGAATCCAGCGTGCGCCTCGTCTCGTCCAGTAACCGCTTATAGATATCCTCTATATTTCCCTTAACATCCCTTGCGTCATAGATTTTGTCTTCCTTGTCGAGAAGCCTTATATTAATGAGCACTTCAACTATGAGATCTATTTTTTTATCAGCATCCGGCTCTTCCCTTGAAGCGGCAATCCGAGAAATAATCGTATCCCAGGTATTCAATGGAACTATTTTTTGATCGTTAGCGGATAAACCCTTGTTCTCACTCATATCTTCCCCCTGTTTGCGGGATGCGTATTTCCCTTTTCCATATCAAAGGACCCGTACCCGCCAAACCTCTGTACCGCACCCGTTGTTCGCGCTATTTTGCGCTATTTCATGCAATTAAGCTTCAATAATTATAACATCCCTTCATTTAATTTGTCAAAATATTATTTATCATTATTTACCCGCGATTTTGTGCAAACGGGCGCCTTACGGAAAGCTTCCGCATTCCATCGCGCGCTCCGTCGGAATTGAAGGATCGAGATGATATTTAATCTCATCGATCGGGATCGGCAACAAAAACTATATATATTATTTTGAATGTATGGTATAATTGTTCATGCCGAACAAATACCGCAAACATTTTTCAGCCCCGATTTATGGCGGAGGCGGACGAGCTCGGCGCCGTAGAGGAAAAAATATAATCGCCCGAAAATTCCGGCATGATAAGAATCAAAGTCAAATAATAAAAATGAAATTTAATGAGAGTTGAGTCAAAGTCATGAAAATAAACGTCATCCCATATAAATACAGAGCGAATGCCATACGCGTCATATTTTTCATATTGATCGTAATAATAACCGCGGCCGCCGAATATTACATGGGGCGCTCTCTTTTCGGACCCGACGGCCATTTCGGGTTCTGGGAAGGAAATATCGCAAGCGCCGAAAACTCTCAGCGCCTCGCGGACCCTTATTCGTTCACTCATTTTTCCCACGGATTGATATTTTTCGCCATCATCTGGTTCGGAGCGCGCAATATGCCCGTCGAACAAAGATTTTTAATTGCCGCTGCGCTGGAAGCATCCTGGGAGATACTTGAAAATTCAAGTTTCATAATAGAGCGCTACCGGGCCGCAACCGTAAGCCTGGGCTATTTCGGCGACAGCATCCTCAACTCGACGGGCGATATACTCGCGATGTCCATAGGGTTCTGGTTCGCGCATAAATTTTCCGCCAAAGTGAGCGTAACAACTTTTTTTATAATCGAAATTTTGCTTTTGCTGCTTATCAAGGATAACCTTTTTCTAAATGTCGCCATGCTCATATGGCCTCTCAAGTTTATCAAGGAATGGCAGCTATCGCTTCCGTAATAAAAAAGCCGCTGACCAAAATCAGCGGCTTTGAATAATAATTAGATAAGGAAATGTGCCTGAGTGGAGTTGAACCACCAACCTACAGATCCGTAGTCTGCCGCTCTATCCATTGAGCTACAGGCACATTTGATCTCTTAGTACGGAGAGAGAGGGATTTGAACCCTCGATACAGATTTAGGCCGTATACACGCTTAGCAGGCGTGCGCCTTCGACCACTCGGCCATCTCTCCAATATACGAAAACATTAATTTTTAAAATAACGGAGGAAGAGGGACTCGAACCCCCACACGGTTGCCCGCGGCAGATTTCAAGTCTGCTGCCATACCATTAGGCGATTCCTCCCAACAGTGCAATAATATTATCACATTATATTTCAAATGTCAAGTTTTAATCCGCCTTTTTTTGAAAAATGTTTGAAGTATGCTCAGGCATTCATCTTCGAGAATTCCGGATATCAAAACGGCCCGATGATTAAGTTTTTCGCTGGCCGCTATCTGGAGCGCGCCTCCGCAGCCACCGCCCTTGGCGTCGCTGACTCCAAAAACAACCTCGGATATTCGTGATTGGACGATGAGACCGGCGCACATCGCGCATGGCTCTTTAGTGACCAGAAGCGTCGTTCCTGTAAGGTTCCAGCATCCGAGAGCCTTCGCGGCTTCCTCGACGGCGGCCATTTCGGCATGCCACAGCGGAGACCTCGTTTTTTCCCTGACGTTATAACCGCGGCCGATCACTTTGCCTTCAAAAACGACGACGGCGCCCACCGGAACGTCTTCGGAAAAGGCGCAAAGTTTGGCCAGCTCCAGCGCTTCGCGCATATATTTTTCATATTCGGCTTTTTTTTCCGGTGTGATCCCGTTTGCGTTTTGAAGCACTTGACAAAACCCGCCTTCGATATTTTCAACGGTTTTCTTTTCATCCCGGTTATTCGGGCGACCGCTGAAAATCGCGCCCCGAATATCAATCGCAGATTATAATTTAACAATGCTTTAATGTCAAGATGTTTCAAAATCGTCATATTTTTTTGACAAATCCTCAAGTATATTGTATAATTAACGCATGAAGAATAAAAATATGATTTCAAAACTTAATATGTTCGTTTTCGCGCTGCTCATTCCTGCGCTTTTTCTAATTCCTCAATGCGCTCTGGCCTGGTCGAGCTTCACGCACGGAGCGGTTTCGGTCGAGGCCTTATCGGCTTATCCCTATTTAATGCCGCTATCCGTTTATTCATCGATTATCCCCGATATAACGACCAATTTTATAAGTCCGGCCTCCAAAGATCGGCTTTATTCGGTTTTTCACGGCGAAAAATTCCATTCGGCCGTTTCCGGTCTTATAAAAACTTTCGATAAAAAAAGCGAAAAGTCTTCGATAGCTTCCGCATACGGATATCTTTCGCACGTTTCAGCGGACGAGGCGGCGCATACTCCCGAAGGCTATCCAAACTCAAAGATCACTTTCACTGTAAAAACGGAGCTCAATCACTACGTCGCTTATTTATTCATGGACATGATATGTTACTATAATTATTTTCACGCTTCCACCGCCTCGTTCGGCAAGTTCATCGCGGACGCGGACTATAAAATGATCTCTCTCGCCCTTTCCGAATATTCAAAAACGAGCGGAGAAGCCATTTCCATTTCGCGCGCCGATCTTTCGAAAAAGCTCGCGGCGTATGAGGCGAGCACCGCCATTCAAAAAGCCATTTTCGACATAATCATAGACGATAATTTCGAGCTTTTCGAACAGATAAGGCAATTCTACGGCGACTATTATCTCGGCGTCGCCGGACGCGGCGGTTTTTCAGACGCCGTAGCGGCCGCCGGCGAAAACATTTCCTTCGATGGCGCCCCGAAAAAAAACGACGGATCGGCCCTGAAAGACTTTCTGGCCCGTCAGAAAAGCGACATCATATACGCCGGAATGCTTGTAGTATCTGAAATAGCTAAAGACAGTGAATTTATAAGAACTGGAAAACTGACTTCATCGAAGATCGAATCGCTCGTAACCAAGTTTTTCCAGTCCCGCTCCGAAAGCTCCAAATCCATGGGCAAGTTTCTATCGGCGCTATTACTGAAAAAAGGAATCACATTCGAAGAGATAATCGCCTTCGTCGACGGCATCTCCATAGCGGATAACGATGAAAAATTCATCAAATATAAAAAAGACTACGCCGAATTAAAGAAAGACCGCTGGTATTCATTCATCCCAGGAACCGGCTTCGACAGCCGCCAGAGATACGCGGACAGCTTTATCGCATTAAGCGAAGCTCGTTTCGAAAAAAACATCCGTTCTTCAAAAGTCCGGGCTGACGTTAAGGAAGAGCTTTTAAGCCTCAACCGGAAAAGGCTTGAAAATTTCCGCGCGGTCGAACTGGCCTCGGCTTTCAACCCTTTCGCCAAGGCCTCGAAACGCGCCGCCAACGACGCGAGTTTCGCATCGGCCAATTTCGCGTTGAACTACCAGGCGGCTATGGCCGCCGCGCAGGAAAAGAGCGACGGCGCCGAAATAAAGAGGCTTGAAAAGCGCGCCGCGGCTTTTATCGCAGCTATAAACGCGCAGGCCGAAAAATATTCCCAAATGACGCTATTGGATAAACTGAAAAACCCCTTCGCGGCTTCATATCAAAAATCCCTCGCGGCTGCAGCCTCGTCCTGCCTGCCGGATCTTAAAGCCGTCATCACGAAGATCAACGGCGGCGCTCAGACCGACGTTTCAAGCGCGGCGAAAGCGTCACCGGCGGGCGCCTCCGGAACGACCGGTCCGGATCTTAAAACTTCGGTCAGCGAATCCGATATCGCAAAATATGATTTGAAAACGCCCGCGGGATCCAACGAAGCATATTCGCTTATGAGAGCGGCTTACGAAAATTATATAAATTTCATTAATACTTCCGAGACGGACGGACCGCAATATCAAAACGAGCTCGACCGCAGGCTGAAGACGTATATTTTTTACAAAACGAGCTACGAGAAGTTTTCATCCGGGATCAACGCCCGCCAGGAATCCAATCAATAACAGCTCTTTAAATCACTATAAAAACTTTGAATATTTATCGAGGAGACCAGATGGAACCACAAGTCCAGAAAAAGTCGCCGTTTTTTATCGGCACCGTCAAATGTCCCATATGCGAGACCGCATTTCAGAATCCGCGTTTCAAAGCCGGGCTTTATTCGGTCATAGCCCGCGACAGCGATCAGCGCCCGGTCGCCTATAAATGGACGGACCCTGAATTTAATAATATTCTTCCGCATTATTTCGCCATCGTGCGCTGCCCGAGGTGCCTTTTCTCCGATTTTCCGGAAACCTTCGAGCGCTCCACGCATGACGCCAAAATGCATTCCTTCAAACGGTTTTATAAATCCCTGCCGCTTGCGAACAACGCTTTTCTGGCCGAAATAACCAAGCACACAGAGGTAAGCCTCGATATGAATTACGAGGCCGCCATGAACATGCACCTCACGGCCGCTTATATCCAGGATATGCCGACGAAGGCCGAAGAAAAAAATTATTACAAACTGGCCCGGTTATACCTTCGCATCGCCTGGCTTTACAGGGAGAGATACGGCAACATCGAAACCACCGTCCAGCCCGAGCTGACCAAAAACATACTTAAAATAGTCGGAAACATAGAAACGTCTTATTCCAAAATAGAACAGCTTTCCGGGCTGCTTGCCGGCAACATTAAATCGCGCGTCACCGAACTCTACGGAGGCGCCGCCGAAGTTCCGCTCAATAACCCTTATTACGCGAACCTCGCGGCTTTCTTCAGCAATATGAAGAACATGGCCGCCGGCCTCAATAAAATAAAGGCCACGACCATCTCCGACCAGCAGGGAAAACTTGTTCAAACCGGCACAGCCGACCCCTCCTCCGCCTACTTCAGCTTCAATTCGTATCTCGACTTTATAATGTATCTTTCAGGATACTGGCGTGAACTTCCGCTGAACGAAAAAGACGCCATAAGCCTCGCCGTAAAATATTACGCCCTGTCCTATACGAACGAGGATGTTTTCGATACCCAGGAAAAGCGAATGAAAGCAGTCGATCTTATTTCAGAGCTCCATGTAAGGCTCGAGGACTATGACAGCGCCATCAACTACGTTCTCGAAATACACAGAAGCGGAAACAAGGACCGTCAGGGTCTTTATAAAAAGCTCAATACTCCTCATCCGGATGGAACGCCGCTTTCCTTCATAGAAAAAAGCCGCATCGAATCGCTCATCGGCCGCATAAACAGCGCCATGAACAAAGCCTCGGATAAGCGCCACGAACTCGAAGAAAAGCGATTTCTCTTCTGCCTGCCGCGCGTTCAGGAAATATGCCGCAACAATCCCGACCTCGCCGAGGAGGACCTTATATTAAAGATCGAGGCCGCCGGCATACCGCAGAGCGTGTATAACACCGCGAAGGAAAAGAACGTCCTTCAGGGCGGAACCATCACGGTCGCCGCGGCGTCAGAGGAAAAAGCGGAAGAAAAGAAAGAAGAGCTGGAAGAGGACCTCACTTAAAAACGCATGACGCCAGATTCAACGAAAACATTCCAATACCAGGATCACGTGATATGCTTAAAAAAAAGCCGTGGATTTATCCTGCTCGTTTTAATTTTGTGCTTCGCCTCGATATTTGCAGCCGCGACGCCCGCCGAAAGCGCCGAAAAGAAAAAAGAGCCGGTTCAAAGAAGCTTTCATTACAAGGCTTCATACCAATTTAAAATATCGACAAGGGCCACCGGCGAAATAACCATAATAAGAAATATCCCGCGAACATCCGGCCATCAGAAAATAACGGGCGAAAAATTCTCGTTTCCGGAACCGGGAGAATTAACGACACGCGAAATAGGCTTGAACTCCGTCCTGGTTTACAGGCTTAATAAACAGAAATTCAACGAATACTGCCGTTCGCACGACAAACGGGCTGGCGATACGCTCGAAATAACTTATGAATGCGACTATTCCGGCTTATCCAGCGGCGAACTCGAAGGCAAATTCCCTTTTTCATTATATAAAATGAAAAAAGACGAAAAAAGAATAATGGCCAGAAAAGTCATGGCCATACTCGGCGTCGTCGAACTTCCGGACTTCTCCGACTCTACGGACGAGACGAAGATTTACGGCGCCCTTGAAAAGATCTTTTATTACATCGATTCTAACGTTTCTTACAGCCACGGCAAGCAAAAGCGAGACCCGCTTTTCACTATGAACCTGATGCGCGGCAACTGCATTTCAAAAACGAATCTCTGGCGCGCGATGCTTGCGGCCGTTAAGATCGGCTCATGCGATGTTTCAGGCATAATCCTGAAAAAAAAGAACCATGACGTTACGCACCGCTTCTCGCTCGCGCTCATCGCCGGGAAAAGCGTCCCATTCTGTCCGACCAATAAACGATACGCGAAATTGCCTCCTCATTATATGGTCTTATCATACGCGAAAAAAGACAACCGCGCTTCGGGCGCGTCGCCGATCAAGGTCAGATTCGATATTTCGGAGCTTGAAAATTCCGCGGCGTTCGAACGGGAACCCGAAGAGCATCTGGGCGTCAACGGCGAGCCGGAACCTTACGAGGAACGTTGAGCCGCTTTCAGCGCGTTCGCCACGTCCATTATCAAAATATCTATTTCATGAGCCTCGGCGCGGCTTAATTCATGGTCGCGGCACTCGCACATATAAAAATATTCGGCGATCTTGACGCATTTTTCAAGCGCGGGCTCTTGCATGATGCCCAGGGCGCATATCCTGTAATGGAACTCGTAAGGCGTCTCGGATGGAAGTTTCGCCACGTCGGTTTTTTCAAACAGCCGGGAAAAGCGAGCGTAAAAATCATCCATTTCGCCGTGCTTGCGGACCAATAAATTCGTAAGCTTAAGGGCCACGCTTTTATCGAAGGCGATATTGAAAAAATTAAAAAGATGCAATTTAAAAGCGTGTGATATCAGATACCAGATCATAAGCAGGCCGATGAAACCCCATAGATAAGCATTCTCAAAAAAACGGAACCAGGAAGGCCGGTTCCCGCCATCGGAAACGTATTCGCTCATTTTTTTTAACCGGTTGCCGTAGGCATCCTTCACGAAATCCCTGACATAATTATACGAACTGATAAGCCATTTATAAATTATTTCATTGCTATAATAAGAGACATAATTTTCGATATAAAAATTAAGGCTGTCGAAATACTTGCTTAAACCCGCCATTATTCCGCCGCGCGATTTTTCGTTCTCCGTGGATGAAGCGGTCGGATCGAAGGTCACGAAACCGATGCCGGGAAAGTGAACCTCGACCCAGGCGTGAGCGTCGGAACCGCGAATGAGATAGTAATTCCCGTTTTCGTTGTATTCCGGAGACGCGAATCCGCGAACGAGCCGCGCCGGAATTCCCATCGACTGGCACATAAGCGTCATCGACGAAGCGAAAAGTTCGCAATGCCCGGCTTTTACAACAAAGAGAAATATTTCGTTGGGATCGTATTCGCTTGTATTATATTCGCCGTAAAGATCGCCGACCGCCATGGAATATTTGAAGTTTTCCTTGAGATATCGCTCTATCGCGGCGGCCTTCTCGTATCGCGTCTTATAAGGTTTCGTAATGGAATAAGCAAGATCGCGTATTCGCGGAAAATTGTTCGGATACATCAGATAATATTGCATGACGCGCGTAGGGCTTTTGCCTGCGGCCATTTTAAGCTCCCCCTCATCGGGATTTATAACGAAAGACTTGACCTTAATGGTGGCCTCGTTCTCGTTCGAGTACATATTTTCCATGTAATCGTAGTATACCGAGCGGGTGGGGAGGTTTATATTCATAGGAAAATAAAGGTGCGGAATGAAGCCTTCCGGGTTCTGACGCATATAAAAAGTGGTGTTGACCTCTACGCCACCGGCGACGCTTAATTCCGAAGTGGTTTTAGCCAGTTCGAAATTATAGTCAGCATCCGGCTGAAGCATCTTCGAGCCGAATGACGTAGCTATCCATTCGCGGCGGCCAAGCCAGTACCTGTTATAAGACTTCATCTTATAATGCGAACCGATGTTCTGATCTTTCGTGACGCGCATTATCACGGAACTTGATTCCCTTATATTTTCGATCGAATTAAACGTAAAGACGGAAGCTATGCCCGAAAACCTCATGGTGAACGGATTGAAAAAATTGAAGTGAAACCGGGGCAGGAGAAAAAATATCAAAAACGACGTCACGATGATATAGGACGCATACGATCTTACGAATCGATAGATCGCGGAGCCGTCCGGCAGCTCCTGCCGAGATTCTTCAGGGGCCGCTTCGGCCGAATAATATAACGAATGAGATATCATGAAATAGGCGGAAAAAAACACGAAACACGTAAAGTAGATAACTATCCAGGTTCCGCCATGATTCGGAAGCGAAAGATATAAAATGATGAGGTTTAAAAGAAAGGTCATCGTATAATTTTCAAAGAATGATCCCTCCAGAAGACGCGTTACCTGATAGATCATCAAAAATCCTATTATGGCGAATCCGGGGTTGAACCTTAAAAGAAGATACGCCACGTAAACGAAGGAAAGGGCCCGTATCCCCGTTATTAATTCAGGGGAAGTCTCGTGCCTTTTAACGAAAACGGCGTAAAACGCCAAAGCGAGAGCGTACAGCGAAGCGTAGAAAAAATTATAGGCGTATTTTTCAAAAAGCGGAACGAAAAGCATCAGCGTCATGAAAAGAATGCTCGACCTGTAAATAAGCGGGTTGCCCGAAACGTGCCGTTTCTTCATATGACCGCCTTTTCGAGCGCTTCAAGCGCGTTTATTTCATAAACCGGAAAATTCCCGGGTATCTTCTTCAAGACTGGAATTTCAGAAGAGTCATTTTTCTCCGCCGCTATAATCGCGCAGCGGACCCTCGCGCCGATAAGCGATAGAAGCTTTCCGAAACCTTCGAAACGGCGGGATGAAACGACTATAACATTAGGCGACATTGATGTTTCGTAAAAAATTTTTCTTAGCGCTCCGGCCGTCATCCTGTAATTTCCATCGACCATCGCTGCGTGCGTCAGTATTTTATCAAGTCCCACGTTGACCAGTTCGAAACTTCTGATATTAGAGGAGACGCTCACGAATTTGAACTGGCGGCCTGATCCCGAAAGCGCCGAGGAAACGCTTGCCGCGGCGCTCACGGCCAGCTCGTAAACGTGCGTTCCGGGGCCGTCGGCTGCATCAAGGATCATTATCACCGCGAAATCGCCGTAATTAAGCTCCTCGAATTTCGGTATTATGAGCGTTCTCGTTATCGAATAATGGCGCCAGTTTATCTTGTGGATCTGGTCGCCCGTGGAATATTGCTTGAATTTATCGAACTCGTTTGAACTGGTATTAAAGCTTTTTCTGTATTTCCGGGCCGAATCCCGTGCGGTATCCGCTCTGAAAAATACTTTCGCGATTTTCGGATACGCTATGACGACGCCCTCAGAATCCAGAAGAACCGTTTTTTCACTCAAAAGAAAAGGCACTTCGGAACTGACCTTAATGGAGCGCACGAGATTGACCCCGCGATTTGAAAAGCTATACTGAAGTGGAATTTCCACTTTCGAACCGGCCGCGAGAGCGAAGATCTTTTTTTCAACGGAAAGCGAAGACTCGCTGCTGTCGGTTATTTTTAAAAGGAACTTTTCATTTTTAGAATCGTTTGAAATGAAGGAAGTGACCGAAATATTTTCGCCGGCGAAAACCCGCGAGGGAAGATGGCGTGAAAATGAAAGGCCAGCGAAGGATTTCGACGCCATAAAACCCGGAACCAATATGAACGAAGTGAACAGCGAAAAAACCAGGTAGAAAAGATTGTTGGCTGAATTTACCGCCGTCATAAGAAAAAAGAACCATAATGCATAAACGAATATCTTCATAAGTTATTTAGTTACCGGGACTTTTGAAATGCAATCCGCGACCACTTCCTCCGCCATGTTTTCGCCGAGTATCTGTTCGGCGCAAAGCTGCAGGCGGTGAGTTAAAACATAAGGCGCGATATATTTCACGTCGTCGAATATAACGTGGTCCCTTCCGCATATAAGGGCGAAGGAAGAGGCGGCCAGCTTCAAAAGTATCGTGCCACGAGGCGAAACTCCGACCGCTACGCGGGGGTCGCGCCTGGTTTCCACCACGATATTTAAAATATATTCAAGCACGCTTTCGGACACTTTGACCTCGCCGACCGCGGCCTGTATCTCGCACAGGTCGGCAAGGGTAAGAACGGGCGCGATCTCATCCGCGTTGACGTTCACCTTTGAATGGCTTCGAACGATGGATCTCTCAGTCTCATAATCAGGATAGCCCATTTTGAAGGCCATTATGAACCGGTCTTTCTGGGACTCGCCGAGGATATAGCAGCCTTCATATTCCATGGGATTCTGCGTCGCGATAACCATGAATGGATCGTCGAGTTTTAAAACCTGGCGGTCTATGGTGACCTGACCTTCCGCCATGCATTCGAGAAGCGCCGACTGAGTTTTAGGCGTGGCGCGGTTTATTTCGTCGCAAAGGACGAGATTCCCCTGGATCGGACCCCAGCGGACCTCGAACGCCTGATCGTTCGGATTGAAGACGAGGCCGCCAATGATATCGCTTGGAAGCAAGTCGGCCGTCATCTGTATCCTTCTGAAGACGCCGTTTATGGAACGCGCAAGAGCCATCGCCAGAGTGGTTTTGCCTATCCCGGGTATGTCCTCGATAAGTATGTGCGAACGGGCGAAAAGCCCAACGAGAGCGAGCTCTATTATCTTTCGCTTTCCCGATACGGCCTTTTCAACGTTATCCGCAAGGTTATTTATCAGTTTCCGGCATTTTTCAATATTCATTTCAGGTTCCCGCTATTTTTCAAGATATCGAGCATCCGCAAAAGCACTTTAGCGCAAGCCGTAGCGTCGCCGAGAGCGCGATGACGCGATTCCGCCTCGAGTTTAAAATGAAGAAGCATCGAATCGAGTTTATGGCTTTCAAGTTTAGGAAAAAGCATTCTTGAAAGTTTCAGCGTGCAGATGACCGGGTTTATTATTTTTTGCGAATATTTACGCATAAGAGACTCGTTTATATAAGAGATATCGAACGGCGCGTTGTGAGCCACGAAGACCGAATCGCCTAAAAAATCAAGGAATTGAGGCAGAACATCTTCAACGCGAGGCATTCCCGCGACCATGTCGTCGGTTATGCCGTGGATCATGGTGTTCTGCGGCAAAATAGGAAAGCCGGGGTCTATAAGCTGTGAAAAGCTTCCGGACAATTTACCGTCGGCCACGCGCACGGCGGCAAGCTCTACGATCCCACCGTCCTTATAACTTTTCCCGGCCGTCTCGATATCGACGACGCAATACGAAGGCGCGTTGAAAAGCGCCTTGGCGCTAAATCCGCCTTTGATCTTAAAGAAACCGTTCTCGAAAATAAAACGCGGGTCGTCGCCGATGTGCATAAGCGCAAGTTTATCCGCCATCGGCCCCTTTACGCCTTTCATTTTCATGATGTTTTCAACCACGAATCCGGCCGTTACGCCTTCCGTTTTTTCCATTTTTATGATATTGAAAAGCGTGTCGAGCGAGCGCTTTTCCTTGCCCAAATTTTTGCGTGACTTGATTATTTCCTCGTCTGGAAGCATACTTGGTTACTCCATGATCTTAAAACTTTCGCGCGCGGGCGTTTTCATCCTGCGCTCGTAAATATCGATGATCGAATTCCCTAACAGGTCGATGTTATAAACCTGGAGGTTGTTTTTGACATATGTTTTAGCGTCCGCGGTCATGTCGCCGATAAGCGCTATTTTTCCCTCGAGCTCGCGGACCGGAAGCGTATCCGGGTCGGGATTTTCAAGATATTTTTTAGCCTTCGCGTAAAGCTCGCTGAAATAAACGTATTTAAAATTATATCTGTAATTGAGAACATACTTTTGAGGGACCTCGAAACCGTCGCCGAACTTTATCCGGTATTTTGAAACCGACTGGTCCGGGTTTAACGACACGTCGAAGTCTTCTATGTTTTCAGCGATAAAAACAAGCGCCAGCGGCATCGAAAGATAGATATCGCTTTTGCGTTTCAGGAATGAATGAAACCTGAGGTTTACGAAACCGTGGGTCAGATCAAAATTTATATATCCCTCTTTTCGCACGGCTTTATCGAGGGCCTTATAAGGAGCGGTTATGGCGAAATCTTCTCCGGCCTCGTCCCAGTCCTTGTAAAGGCGGTTCGGATCGATGGCGGCGTCGGAAGCCAGGACCACGCGCGGAGTACGCTCTATAAATTCGACCAGAGAGCGGTCGGTGACTTCCGGCACGTCATAAACGAAATCGATCCCGATGGCGGAAACTCTCGAACGGGTGAGATAATCGCAGACGTCCTTTATCATTTCACGCGTCGGAAAACGCTTCATTTTTTTTACGCAGGCATCCGTCACCGCTACGAGCATGACTTTTTCACGGGGATCAGTCACGAGCGCGTTGTCCGGCTGAATCACCCTGGAACGCCTGGTCTGCTTTATAAGTTCCATCTTTTTTTTTAGAATATCCATTTCTTCATCCGTATAAGCCAGAGCCGAAGAAACGGAAAGCAAAAGTATTATAAAAACCGAATATATGATTTTCTTTATTTTATTTTCTCCGTTCATCATAAAACGCTCTCATCCTCAGTTAAAATATTGTTCGGCGTCGACTATGTCGCGGTTCATCTTCTTCAGGCAGGCGTCGATCTTCGCGTAGGATATCGTATCCTGAACAAGCACGCGCTTAAGCTGCCTTAAAAGGTCAACGCAGTTTCTGAAAAGCCTTATGATGTCGCCTTCCAAAAGCAGGTCCTGGCTCTGGGTGATTTCCTGGAATGTCGCGCCGGTGCTCCATTTATAAGCCATCTCGGCCATGGCGTTCTCGATGGGTTTTATGCTTCCGACCTTGCAGCAGTTAAGCTCGCGGCGGACTATATCCTCCATGCGGTATCTGAAGGCCTTTAATTTATCCTTGAGTTCCTTGCTTTTCATGACATATGAAGCCCGCGTTTTATTTTCAAAAACTATTCCGCAGATGAGAGCATTGAGCTCGTCCGCGTTGAGCTTGCCGATATAGCCCTCAAAATAAAGTTCCGTCGCCGCGACCTCATATCCGAATATCTGCGATGCGAACAGCCCGCGCGGCTGAAGCTTATCGTCTTTTATATAGCCGATTGCTTCGAGAAAAGCGAATTTTCCGTCCAGATCGAATCCAAAATTATTGATATTATGAAGTTCGGCCTTGGCGGTATAATAAGCTTCCGCGACGGCGACGCACTTTGCTTTAAAGTTGCAGTGCGCGCATTTCGTGCGCCTCATGTTCTTCGAAGCGAACCCTATATTGTTCTCCACGGCGCGCATTTCACAGCGGATATCCTTCTGATCTTCAGGCATGCGCTTTCTTAGCATGCGCCGAAGCTCGTTCAGACGCATCTTTCCATTTTCTATTGTCTTCATGTTCTCGACGAAGCCTGAAAGAAGCTTTCGCGGCTGCGGGACGCGGCAGTCGAGATTCGAAAGCTTTTCATCCAGTTGCTTCATCTTTTCGACTTTCAATTCTATGACGCTTTTCATCTGATAATAGCCGAAGGACTTTTCGCAAAGCTCCATTATCTGGGCCTTGTTTTTAGTCTCATGCAGATTTAATATGCTCGAATACGAAAAGGCGAACTGGCTTTTCAGCGGCTCGAGTTTTCCCAGAAGCGTTTGTTTGGTGCCGGCGTAGTTATAATATTTCGGGTCTATGAGCGCGTAAACGAAACCCTTCTCGTCTATGCCGCGCCTTCCGGCGCGCCCGGACATCTGCTGATATTCGTATGATTTAAGATATCTGAAGCATATGCCGTCATTCTTTTCAAGTCCGTCAAAAACAACGGTTTTGGCGGGCATATTTATTCCGACGGCGAAGGTCTCGGTCGCAAATAATATTTTTATAAGGTTTTTCGAGAACAATATTTCAACGATATCCTTTTGGGCCGGCAACATTCCGGCGTGATGAAACGCCGTTCCAAACTCTATGAGCCTTCTAAGATTCTGGGTTGAGAGGTAACCTTTGAGGTTGAAGCGTTCGATATGCTCGTCGAATATCCGGACCGCCTCCGCGGCTTCCTCGGCCTTCAAAAGATTCATGTATTTATATTGAAAGGCCATCTTCTCGCAATTTTTGCGGGAAAAGCTGAAGCAAAGGGCGGGCAAAAGCGATTTAGAAAGCAGATATTCGAATATCGGAACGCCGGATTTCTGGCGCATTTCGTGCGGCTGACCGCTTTTCTGGACTTGCTTCATTTTTTCGGCGATGGTATTGGCGTACGCGAGGGCCTTGTTAAGGTTGTTAAGCTGAAAGGGAATATTTCCGCCGGCTATGTAAACGAACGGTTCGAGAGGAACCGGACGCTTTTCATGGATTATGACCGAAACCTCGGACTGACGGATGGACTGCATCCAGCTGGCGAGTTCATCAACGTTGGCTATCGTAGCCGAAAGGCAGAGAAAATGTATATGCTGGGGAGCGAGCATTATGCTTTCTTCCCACACGGTGCCGCGGCGCGGATCCTCGATATAGTGAACCTCGTCGAATATTACGTACTTGACGTTACTTAAGCGCTTTGGATCGTCATAAATAATATTTCTGAAAATCTCCGTCGTCATAATAAGGCAGGGGGCATTCGAGTTTATAACGACATCGCCGGTCAATATACCGACCTTATCGCCGTATTGCGCTTTAAAATCACGATACTTCTGGTTTGAAAGGGCTTTTATAGGAGCGGTATATATGACCTCGTGGTTCTCCCTGATACACTTGTCGATGATGTATTCAGCGATAAGCGTTTTTCCCGAACCCGTCGGCGCGCATACTATGACCGTATTCCAGCGATCGATAGCCTCCAGCGAATTTATTTGAAAATCGTCAAGCGTAAAATTCTTATATTCCATAAAAGTACTCCAATCGATTTTTTATTTTTTTCGAAGCTTATTATACTATTTATTAAACAATAAATCAATAAAATAATATTTAACAAAAGCTCTGCCGGCAAAGTAAAACTTGGAAAATTAAAGAAGACTTAAAAACCGTAACGTCAAAAGCGATGAAGGCATTACTTTCGCCAAGCCCTGGAAAACAAAAAAACCGTTTCATATATCAATCAAATTATTTATAAAATTTGCCTTATCCCATATCAATGCCACCCCGCAAAAGAATAACCCGCAAACATAAAAACGGCTGAAAAGATACATTTCAATAGGACTTAAACGCTTAAAATCAAAATTATTTTGTTGACAGCTTTTGTGATAAGTGATATAATTACTTCAATAAAAAATATATATATTAATTTTTAGCCTGAAAATTTCACGTTGTTAATGTTTTTTTAGTATGAAGTAAGGGGGAGTTCAAGTGAAGTTACGCGGTCTTTTTTTATTTTTAGGGGTAGTTTTTTTCTTATCATTGTTCTCATTCGGTCCAGTATTTGCGGCCGATGACAAAGCTATCGAAGAAGCCCGGATAGCAGCGGAAAACCCGATGGTCGTCAAAGTTTCAATAACGGACAAAAAACAGGTTGAAGCTCTTGCCAATATGGGCCTGGACATAGCCGAAGTCAGAAAAGATTACGTTATTATATTGATATCGAAACCGGAACTAAAAAAACTCGATAAACGCCGCTTTCAATATACGATAACCAACCCGGACGCCAATTCCCTGCTAACCCGTTTCCGCGCCGGACTCGGAAAATATCACACATACGAACAGGCGCAGCAGATAATGAAAGACGCTGAAACGAATTTTCCCGATATCTGCAAAGTCAGCGTTATCGGTAAAAGCTTCGAAGGCCGCGACATATCGGCTTTAAATATAACCGGAAACATCGGTCATAAAGCTAAAAAGCCCGCCGGCCTCATAATGGGCCTCCACCATTCGCGCGAATGGATATCGGCCGAAGTTCCGCTCGCGCTCATAAACGAGCTTACCTCAAAATACGCTAAAGACGACACGATAAAGAAACTCGTTGACGGAAGGGACATCTGGATAGTTCCCGTCGTCAATCCCGACGGCCTCGTTTATTCGCAGACGAAATCAAGAATGTGGAGAAAAAACCGCCGCTTGAACGCCGACAAATCTTACGGCGTGGACCCCAACAGAAACTATGGCTACGAATGGGGAAACGTTGGCGCTTCATCATCGGGCGGTTCGGATACTTATCACGGCACCGGCCCGTTCTCGGAACCATGCAACGCAGCTATAAAAAAACTCGCCGAACAGCACCATTTCATAAGTTCAATATCGTTTCACAGCTATTCGGAACTTGTTCTCTATCCATTCGGCTATGCGTACAACGTGCCTAATAAAGACGGCAAACTTTTAGCTCAGCTTGCCGGTGAAATGGCTAAATTGAATGGCTACAGCCCCGAAAACAGCGCGGATCTCTATCCAGCCATGGGCGATTCCGATGATTTCATGTACGGCTCGATGGGCGCGCTCGCTTTCACGATCGAACTTGGAAGCCAGTTCGTTCCGGCCGACTCGGAAGTAGATCAGATCTGCTCGTCAAACGTTAAATCATGCCTTTATCTGTTAGATCAGATCGGCAAGGTTCACGCTTCGACGCATCCGGATTACGCCTCTCCCACACTGGTAGCCACCGCAAGATACATCTATGCGGCAGCGGCATCCAATCAGAAAGACGTAACCGCCAAAACGGCCCTTATTAACCTTCTCAATCCCGCTAACGACGCGAACGGAAAAAATCTCGACGAATTCATGAATGAAGTTTCGAAGTCAAACGCGAATGCCAAGCAACTTCTCGTTCCCGTCTTAAAAGAAGTTAAAAATATGTATATGAACAATATCATCAATAAAATCGGAAACACACGCCAGGTGATCCGCGACGTAGAAAAGATCCAGTCGGAACTTATAAGCGCGGAAAACGCCGAATAAAAATAAAATAACTTTCATAAAAATAAAATAACTTACCTGAAACCCGCTGGTTATACCGGCGGGTTTTTTTGTTTTTAAACTTTACCGCATATAAAAAAAATCTGGGCGTTGCCGATAATCTTACAAAGACTCATAGTTAGTTTCATAATAACTATCGAAAAAATTAATGTTATATAAATTCTTAAGGAGGAGTCAATGAGGGAATTCATCAAAAAGTACAATTACGTTTTCCTCGCCGTTTTCATTTTCACGATCATGTTCTTTGTAGGCTGCACCCAGTCGTCCAACAATTCATCTTCTTCGGTAATAACGTGGTCGGACGACGGCGTAGAACCCAACAACCCAACCTGGAAAATAGACACGCCTTACGTGGTGCAAAAGCTGACGGAGCAGTTCTATCAGGTAACGCTCGATTGGAATCCCGTTACAACCAATAAATACGATCAGGTCAAGAAAAATATAGTCGGGTATTATATATTTAGAAGACGCGAAGGCGGCGCCGACAAAAAGATCGCGACCACTACCGACGACAATTACGTGGATAAAACTTCGGAACTCATCGAGGGCGAAAAGTTCATTTACACGGTGGTCGCATTTGACAACCTTTTAAGACAGAGCGCGACCTCGGCGCCCCAGATAATAAGGCTTCAGCCGACGACCGGAAGCGTTCCGAAACCTCCGGCGAATATTTTCTTCGCGCCTTCGAGACAGACGGTTTTCGGTTCCGACCGAGGCTCCATAATAGTTTCCTGGGATCCGCCAAAGCAAAATACCGACGGCGCGACCCTTGACGATCTCAAGGAATTCGAAATCGAAAGACATTCCGGAAATATAAACGAATGGCAGTCGATAGCCAAAGTTCCTTCGGGAATAAACGTGTTTTCAGATTCCAATCTGGTAATGGGCGTTTACTACTATAGAGTGAGGGCCATCGACAAGCAGGGCAATTACAGCCAGTATGTCGACGGTTCATACACGCTCATGGGAAAAGTCGATAACATACCGCCCGGAACGCCTACGAACCTCATCGCGTCGGGCGACGCTCAGGTCGTTCTTACATGGGTCAAGCCGGAAAAAGACGCCGATGGAAAATCGCTCGATCTCGCCGGTTTTAAAATTTACAGAAAACGCCTCGACGTGGACGAAACCTATCAGCTCGTAAAAGTGCTTCCGCCCGACACCACCTGGACCGACACGGAAGTCAATATGGACAGTTATTATCAATACACGGTAGCGTCGTTCGATAATTCCGGAAACGAATCCAGAATGTCGAGACCCGCCACAAATAAAGTCGGCATCGACTTCCCGGACACTCCCGCCGGCCTTACGGTCAGAATGCAGGAAACGCTGGGCCAGGTTAAAATAGTCTGGCAGGCGGTCGTCGGCGCGGTCTCATACAGGATCTACCGCTCCGAATTCAGCGACGGCGTTTACGCTCAGATAGGCCAGCCGCTTTCGACCGAATTCACCAACTCGATCACCGTCGGAAAAACATATTACTACAAGGTCTGCGCGGTCAATTCAACCGGACGTGAAGGATCGTATACTAATTACGTGACGGTTTCAGGCGATGTCGCATATCGTACGATGGAGGCCGAGCGCTATTTCCTTGCCATAAAAAAAGGCACGACCGCTACAAACACGACGCCGTACAAGCTTGAAATCAGAACGCTGCAATTCCCTTTCGACGCGGATTCTTACCTTTTCTTCGCCCCGCTGGACGATGAACACGGCGAATCGATAACGGGAACTCCTTTCCCGAACGTAGACGCCGCCGCTTGCGGCACGGGAACCGGCGACGGCGACTGGTTTGAATTTACGCAGTTCCTGCCCAACGGAGCGTATAATATCGATATATGGGCCCTTCGCACCGGCGATTCGGGCACTTACAAGATAACGGTCGGCGGCCTCGATCGCGGAGAATTCGACTTTTACACATCGGGCACGGTCGAACTCGCGCCGTTCACGACCAATATCAATATCGCCAATTCCCTGGGCACCGGCCTTGACGTCGCATTCCGCTTCATATGCATGAAAAAGAACGCGTCATCTACGAACTATAACCTGTACCTCGATAAGATCGTGTTAAAATAATTCAAGACACTTGCATGCGTGCGTTTTTAATATTCATTTCAAACGCGCGCATGTGATTAAGGCCGCCGTGAACCGGAAAAAATCCGGTCAGGCTGAAAAAAACGCAAGCAACATACACAAAATCTGACATGGCATTTATTCGTAATAAAATTCAAAGATTGATCATATTGGCGCTTTTCATCTCCGCGCTTCTACCAGGAAGCGCTTTCGGCTATCCTTTTACCGAAAACAGAAGGCTCGATCTTAACTCCGCCGATGAATTCGATTTCATGGACATCTATGAAATGGATTTTCTCAGCGCCGAAAAAGCCGTAAAATTCAGATCCGAAAACGGTCCTTACACAAAGGAAGAGGACCTTTTAAAATTCATACCGCAGGATTCGTTCATGGATGTTTTCGAGACCATCGAAGTAGGGTCCATGAAAAGCCCTAAATATAATTTCTTTAACGGAAACTCATATTCCGAATACGGCTTCGACCCCAACGGCCGGAATACGTCCACCAACTATTCGCGCTACAACGTCTACTTCGACGACGCGGCGGATCTGCGCCTCTCCTTCGGCCAGGACAGCGACGAAAGCCGTATCAACGTGAAGGAAAAATTCGTGAATTTTTATTATTACACGGATTCTTATTTAAAAAAAGGCTACAAAATAGAATCCGCGCCTTCGATCAGAAAGATAAAGACGCCCGTGGCGTCTAACGAAGAAAGTCAAAAGAGCAACTTCGAATATCTCGACGGATATTTCGCTCAAAAAGTAATGGTCGGAAGAAAAAAGCGCAAAAAAGTCAACGGGCTTTTCGAGTCCAACCTTGAAACGCCCGAAAAATATTTTCTCGTGAAGAAAAAGAAAAAAACGGAGGATGAAACCGAAGCCGCGGAAGAAGCGAAAAATCAGCCCGCCGAAGATATGAAAAAAGACGAGGTCATAAAAGACATAAAACTCGACCTTCCGGATTACAAGAAAAACGGAGGGACGCCGGGAGAAGAATCGGCGCGTAAGCGCACCGACGAAGTAAAGCTCTTGTCTTCAGTCCTGACGCTCGGCGACGTCATGTTTCCGCAGGGAAAGTATCCGCTTATCGATCTTCACAGGACGAAAAACTCGGGCTTGAAATATAAAAAATACTTCCAGAATTTTGATTTTTCAGTTATAGGCTCGAAGCTTTCCGAAGTCAACGAGAACAGGCTCGGCGGCAACCTTAACTTCAGGCTCCAGGAAAACACCAGCATCGGCGGGCGGGTCGAAAAATTATGGGATAACGATTATAATCACAGCATCGATTACCTTCATTTTTACGGTTCGGGAAAGCTGGACAACGTTTCAGTATACGGAGAAATGCAGAACGTTTTTAACGGCGCGGAATCGATATTCGCCGAAGCCATGAGCGGATTCAGGGACATAAATCTTACGACCAGGATACTTTCGGTAAAGGAAAATTTCTCTGAAACAAGCGTCACCGCGCCGTATTCTTTTGACGGCCAGTTCACTACATTTTTAAGGCTCAACTATAACTTCTCGGATATCGCTTCATTCGCCACTTCCTTTCAATCAAGCGACCTGAAACGAAACAACCCCGACGACGATTGGGGCACCCGGAAAATAAGCAAGTTCCGTTTTCTGCTTTATCCGACCGACAAGACCAGAATGATGCTGACCTACGTTGACGAGCGCACTCCCGACGATATAGCCAATAACATTTTCATGACGTCGGTCAGGTATAAATACAGACAGAGCATTTACCTTATAGGCAAATTCGCGATCACTGACAATGACGTCAATTCCGCCGCCGGAAGAGTATCCGACACCAGCCTGGAATGGCAGAGACGGATAAAAACCAACCTCAAGGTAATATTGAAATACCAGAATCTATGGGACGAAAGCAAATTGAACACGGATGACGAATTCACCAATATAATTAAATTCGCGTATTTCAGAAATTTTTAGCGAGAGGAATATTCGAAAATGAGCATATTTAAGACGATTGAAACCGAAAAGTATTTCAAATACGAAATCGCTGGTCATCCAGACGCCCAGCTTCTTTTCACCACCAGACGCGGCGGCGTTTCCGGAGGAAAATACGATTCTCTTAACATGGGATATTCAACCCGCGATGAAAAAAACAACATTTACAGAAACCGCCAGATCGTAATGGACGATTTCGGCCTCTCGATAGATCGCATGGTTTCTTCGGATCAGGTGCACGGCGTCAAGCTCGTCAACGTGCCCGACCACAAAACCGATTGCGGCGAATGCGACGGACTTTTCACCGCGACGCGCGGCACAGTCCTTTGCATGTACTTCGCGGACTGCGCGCCGATCTTTTTTCACGACGGCAAAAAGGGCGTGATAGGACTCGTACATGCCGGATGGCGCGGGACTTGCAATTCAATAGCCGCGGCCTCGGTAGATTTCATGATAAAAAATTACGGATGCGCCCCTTCGGACATAACGGCCATGATCGGACCTTCGATATCCAAATGCTGCTTCGAGGTCGGCGACGACACCGCGGAAGAGTTCATTCAAAAAATAGACTCCGGAACGCTTTCGAATAAGATTAGAGAGGCCGGATCGGGAAAATTTTTCATCGATCTTAAGGCGATAAACCGGGCCATTCTTCTAAATTCGGGACTCAAGGAAGAAAACATATCGGTGCATGACGCATGCACCTCCTGCATGAAAACGACATTTTATTCCTACAGGCGCGACGCCGGAGACACCGGCCGCATGGCTGGACTGGCATTCCTGAATTAATAGCGGATCAAGGCGGCATTAACATATCACGGAGGATATATGGACATCGAAGTCGAAGTATTGGTCGAAGAATGTATCGAAGCAATAAAAGCCAAGGAAGTCGATAAGCTGGACTATGTCGTGCTCAAACTCAAGGAAATAGGGCCGCCCGCTTATATCCTGCTCTGCCTTTCCATTAAACAGGCTAATGAATTTGAAAGCATGTATCTTATGAACGCCGTTATAGCGATAGGCTGGGATATCGTCCCTTATCTTTTAAGGCTTCTGCCCGACCTTTCGGGAGTGACCAAAAGTTATGTGATATCAGCCCTCGGTGAAATGAAAAACCCCGAGGCGGTTGACCAGGTCAAACTCGCTTTCGAAGATTCCGACGCTCAGGTGCGGCTTTCGGTGCTTCAGGCCATAGCGTGTTACTATTCAGATAAAGCCTTCGCCGGAACCTTCGACGGGGTTCTTTTAAAAGCTTTGAATGACGGAGATATCGACGTAAGAAGTTATGCGACAGGGATCCTCGGCGATTCCAAGAGCGAGCTGGCGCTGGCCGACCTTATAACCATGACAAGCGACGAAGAACCATCGGTGCGGGCCGCGGCCGCGAGAGCCATCGGAAAGCAGCGCGACGCTAAAGGCTGCGAATGTCTGGCGGGACTCTTGAACGACCCGATGGCGTTCGTTATATCGGCGGCATGTCTGGCGCTCGCGGAGATCGGAGAAAACAGATTCATACCGCAAATCGGCGAAATGCTCATGCACAAGTCCGAACTTGTAAGAGCTAGCGCGGTAAAGGCCCTGGGAAGAATGCGTTCGCAAACATCAATAACGCTTCTCGAAAGTTGCCTTAAAGACGAAAACGACCAGGTACGCGAACTGGCTTCCAGAGTGATAAAATTTTTAAACGAAAAAAGAGGTGAATGAAAATGTATTGCCATGAATGCAAAATTAATTATAAAGGCGATTTCAAATATTGCGTTACCTGTAACGAAGAACTTTTTTCAGGAAAGATTTGCTCCCATTGCTATACGATAAATTCCGAACACTCAAAAATGTGTAATCTCTGCGGCGCATTTCTGGAAGAGGACATAAAGAAGACTATTTCCGCCGGCCATGACAACCTTAACAAGACTTTCAAGGAATGCGTAAAATGTCACGCTCATTTTGATAATTCCAAGATATACTGTGAAAACTGCGGTTCGGACCTTGTATTAAAAACTGGAGTCAGCTTCGAGGCCAATTTCGAAAAAACTTCTTTTTTAAAAAAAGCCCTGGGATTTTTTAAAATTTATTAATAAAATTCCTTGAAATTTAAATATATCATGTGGTAGAATATTCAGATTGTGAGACTCGTTTTTCATTCGCGCAAATCATTAGAGGTGTTTTTAAATTGCAGGCCGCAAAAAACGCTGGCATTATTTCACAAATTAAAACTGGAGAAACTTATTTCACCGGCCTTGGGAGCCGAGCTTTTTCGATGCTCGCGAATTTCGTCGAAAAGGTCTATCGCGATATCGATCTTGAAAACATAATATTTCTCGATAACGTCGATCTTTACACGAGCTTTTTAAGAAGTTCAACGGCCGATTCACTTCCCGAACGCTTTTATACCATTGAAACTTCAACGGTACAGAAGAACGTGTCGAGCTCGCGCGAGGCGGTTTTCGAAAAAAATTTCTGCGACATGGGATTTTTAAAGAGCGGACCGCTCAGGCTGGCGCTCGATTTGATCTCCATAGCCGGCTCATTCCAGAAACTATATTCCGGGCTTAATATCGCTTTTAAAATGAACGTCTATAAAAACGATTGCGGATCGCAGGCCGGAGTACGCGAAACGCTTTTGAATGTTCTTAAAAGCCTTCATATTCCTTACGAAGAAAATTTTTCTTCGGAGCTTGATGAATTTACCGAAGCGAAGGTCTGTTTCGAAACGTCTCCCGGCGAGTTCACGAACGGTGGCTTTCTTACAATCGAGAACAACAGGATAGCTTTTTCACTGACGGGCGGCCTCGAACGCATACTGAAAAAAATATTCGTCAATTCCACCTCGGAAACGCCGTTCATCGTAAATCCCTTCCAGCTCATTATAATAACCGACAAGGTAAATACCGAAAGCGCGATCTACAATGAAATTAAAACCATCGATAAACGTGGATATTCAGTTATATGGCACGAATATGGAAACAGAAAAGCTTCAGAAGCGGATCTTTTCAAAATAGCCTCCGATTATCTTAACGTTCACGCCCATACGGTGCTGGTCATTCCTGAATTCGCTAACTCAGCCAAGGCGTTCCTTTTCAGAGGGAACCAGAAAATCAGCGGAATGGGATTTTTTCAGCTTTTAGCCATATATCTTCAAAAAAGCTTCAAAGGAAATTATTAATAAATGGCCATTAAAAAAAACCTGCCGAAAACCAAAATATTAAAAGGGATCACCGTAAGTCCCGGCATCGAAATGGGAAAAGTATGGAAGATCGTCGAACATTGCGATGACCTTCACATAAAATCCCGCAGTATCGATGAAACCGAAATCAATGACGAACTCAGCCGTTTTCATCGCGCCAGAAAGACGTCATTCGACCAGCTGGACGGCCTGCGCATACTCGTCGAAAAAAGACTCGGTTTAAAAGAAGCCAGCATATTTAAATCCCATATGCTCATGCTCGAAGATCCTCATTTCATTGCCACCGTTACCGATCTTATAAATAGCGACAAAAAAAACATCGAATTCGTCATAAGCGAGGTTATTAAAAAATTCTCGCTCATGTTTTCAATGTTCGAAGACAATCTGATGCGCGAGCGTTCCGCCGACATCAGGGATGTCGGACAGCGAATACTTAAAAACCTCATTTCCGACCGCCAACAATTCCTGGAACCGGACGAAAAAGTTATAATAGTGGCGAAAGAGCTTATACCTTCGATAACGGTTAAATCCTCGGATAATATACTCGGCTTTGCCGTCGAGCATGGCGAAATGATGTCACACGCGTCGATTCTTGCGCGTTCGCTCAATATACCGGCCATAATAGGTCTTGAAAATATCTGTTCAGAACTTAACACCGGCGATATTATAATAATAGACGGCACGAATTCTCAGGTCATCATAAATCCTAACAACAAAACTATCGCCGAATATAAACGTATCCAGGTGGAATTCTCCGCCATAAAGGACGACCTGAAGGTCGCCTCGAAACTGCCGTCGGCTACCCGTGACGGCTGCATGATAAATCTGCTTTCCAATGTTAATAAAGTTTCCGACATTGAACTTGCCAATGCGTATAACGCATCAGGAATAGGTCTTTTCAGGACCGAATTTTTCTTCATGAGTCGCGACCGCATGCCTACGGAGGACGAACAATACGCACTTTACAAGAACATCGTCCAGAGCGCGGCGGGAAACGACGTGACCATAAGAGTATTGGATATCGGCGCCGATAAAACGCTTCCTTACTTCGCAATGCCGCAGGAATGCAATCCGCAGCTCGGATGGCGAGGCATAAGAGTTCTTCTCAGCGAAGCCGAACTTTTTAAAACTCAGATAAAGGCCATTTTAAGAGCTTCCGCCCACGGAAATGTCAAGATACTTCTTCCGATGATAAGCTCCGTTTCGGAGGTCAGTGATGCGTTGGACATCATAGAAGAAGCAAAATTCGAGCTAAATAACCGCATTCCCTTCACGAACAAAATAGAGATTGGCATAATGATCGAAGTTCCCGCGGTAATGTTCGTTCTCGAACCGATATCCCGCCTGATCGATTTTTTTTCAATCGGAACCAACGACCTGATACAATACCTGCTCGCGGTGGACAGGAACAACTCCAGAGTGGCTAATTTTTACGAGCCTCTTCACCCGGCCGTCCTGCATGCGCTTAAAATGATAATCGACGTGGCAAAAAAAAATAAAAAAGATATAACCCTCTGCGGCGAACTCGCGGGAGACACGCTTTTTACGATGATACTTCTCGGAATGGGGCTTAGAAAACTCTCAATGAACCCGACCGCGATACCCGGGGTCAGAAAGGTCATCCGTTCCGTCAATATTTCAAAATGCCAGGAAATTTCTAACGATATTCTAAAAATTTCATGTCTGAACGAAGCCAAACGCTACCTTAAAGAAAATATCTTTCCTTTTCTTGACTATTCCATCGGAAATTAAGACAGTTCAAGATTTCCAATGTTTTTCAAGTTTGTTTCACGCCCTCTCTTAAATTAGTGTCCGATTCCAACAATAAATATTGACATTTCTTTGCTTTTGATGTATAATGAAGCACAAATTAGTTTTTACATCCATCGGAGGTGGTTTTTTATCAGTAACGCCCAGCAGATGCCAAGAGTCAATGAAAAGATCCGCGTTAAAGAAGTAAGGCTGATTGACAGCACAGGAAAACAATTAGGTATCAAGGCCACAGCGGAGGCGCTTCAATTAGCGCGTGAAACCAGCATGGACCTGGTTGAAATATCTCCGAGCGCGGCTCCGCCCGTTTGCAAGATAATGGACTTTGGCAAATACAAATACGAACTCAATAAAAAATCGAAGGAAAACAAAAAGAAACAAAAGACCGTCGTGACCAAGGAAGTCAAGGTAAGACCGAAGATCGACGACCACGATTTTGACACCAAGCTGAAACACGCTCAGGAATTCTTGAAAGAAGGTTGCAAGGTCAAAATTTATGTGATGTTCAAAGGGCGTGAAATTGCCTACAAGGATTTCGGTTACAAGCTTATAGAAAAACTCGCGGCTGGCCTCGTTGAATTTGGAACGCCCGAAAAGAGGGCGAGCGAAGAAGGAAGAAACCTTATCGCCATATTCACGCCAAAGGTACAGCCGGTGGAAACGGTTAAAAAGGCTGAAGCGAAAGCTGAGCCGGCCGAACCGAAAGCTGAAGCTCAAACTATTCCTGAAACCGTCGAGCCTGTAGCACCGGAACAAAAATAAATTATTAATGCTTTAGAATATTAGAAAATTTTAATGTTTACGAAAAGGAGGAAGCCACAATGCCTAAAGTAAAAACACACAGTGGCGCGAAAAAACGCTTCAATGTCACGGGCGGCGGAAAAATAAAACGCGCTTCGGCTTACATTGGCCACAAACTGACGACTTCGAAATCACGCAAGCAGAAAAACAGTCTGCACGCTCCGGCATACATTTCGAAAACGGAGCTGGCGTCCGTAAAAAGACTCCTCGGCATATAATGGAGTTGAACGGCGTATTATATTTCACACTTTCTTAGGAGGAACTCGACGTGAGAATCAAATGCGGTAAAACGACACACAAATATCATAAAAAAATACTTCACATGGCACAAGGCTTTTTCGGTTCGAGACGCCGCACCTATAAACAGGCGCACATGGCCGTTATTAAAGCACACGTATATTCATATCGCGACAGAAAAGTCAGAAGAAGAGAATTCAGGTCACTGTGGATCACCAGGATCAACGCGGCCACGCGCGTTCACGGACTCTCTTACACGAAGTTCGTATGCGGACTGAAGAAATCCAACATAGCTCTCGACAGAAAAATACTTGCCGAGATAGCTCTCACCGACCAGGGAACTTTTCAGACGATCGTTGAAAAAGCAAAAACTGCGCTTTCAAAATAATATAGACCACTGAATTAATGGGCACAGCGAGCTGTGTCCTTTAATTTATAAGGCGCTTTCGTTTAACTTTAGTGCATCAGTATAACCGAATTTTTTACGAAAAACGCCTTTTTTACTTATATTTTCCACTAAATCTAAAAAGTATAGACGTATCGAGTATAAGTTACCCTAACTTTTTAAGACTCCAAGGAGTTGTTATTGGTATGGCGACAAAAAAATATGTTTACCTGTTCTCGAAAGATAAATGCGACGGAAATACCTTAATGAAAGATCTTCTCGGCGGCAAAGGCGCGAATCTCGCTGAAATGGCCAGCATCGGTCTTCCCGTTCCCGCTGGAATCACAATAACGACCGAAGCATGCACCGAATATTACAAAAACAATCAAAAGCTTCCTGAAGACGTAGATACCCAGATGATAGCCGGCTTGAAAGAGCTCGAAAAAATAAACGGCAAAAAACTCGGCGACGCTAACGATCCCCTCCTCGTATCGGTCCGTTCTGGCGCGAAAATGTCAATGCCGGGTATGATGGACACCATATTGAACCTCGGCTTAAACGACAAATCGGTGGAAGGCGTAGCTAAAAAAACCGGAAACGAAAGATTCGCGTGGGATTCATACCGCCGTTTCATCGCCATGTACGGCGACGTCGTTATGAGCGTTGAAAAAGCTAAGTTTGAACACATGATCCGCGAAATGAAAAAAAACAAAAAAGTCTCCGACGACACGCAACTCACGGTAAGCGATCTGAAAGAACTCGTTCGCGAATACAAAGCCCTCTATAAAAAAGAAACCGGAAACGAATTCCCGCAGGACCCGATGGTTCAGCTCCGCGGCGCGCGCGACGCCGTTTTCACTTCATGGAATAACCCCCGCGCCATCACGTACAGAAGAATGTACAAAATACCTGATGAAATAGGTACGGCGGTTAACATTCAGTCGATGGTATTCGGAAACAAGGGCAACACATCCGCTACCGGCGTAGCATTCACCAGAAACCCTTCAACCGGTGAAAACGAATTCTTCGGCGAATATCTTTTAAACGCTCAGGGCGAAGACGTCGTCGCCGGCATCAGAACCGGCAAAAAGATATCCGACATGGGAAAAGAACTTCCCAAAACGCATAAAGAACTTCTTCTTGTCCGCGCTAAACTCGAGGAACACTTTAAAGACGTTCAGGATTTTGAATTCACGGTAGAAGAAGGAACGCTTTACATGCTCCAGACCCGCAATGGAAAACGCACGGGTCCCGCGGCAGTCAGAATAGCCGTTGAAATGGAAAAAGAAGGCCTCATCGACAAGAAAGCGGCCCTCAAGATGGTTGACCCTGTTCTCCTCGAACAGCTCCTCCACCCGATGTTCGATCCTAAGGCTAAATACGAAGTTCTCACCAAAGGCACCGTTGGAACCCCCGGCGCCGGAACAGGCGTAGTAGTTTTCGACGCTGACGAAGCCGTCGAGATCCACGAATCAAAGGGCCTTCCGGTAATACTCGTTCGCGAAGAAACCTGCCCTGACGACATCCACGGCATGGCGGTTTCAAACGGCGTCGTAACATGCGTTGGCGGAGCTACTGCTCACGCTATCGTCGTCGGCCGCCAGATGGGCAAAGCCTGCGTTTGCGGATGCAAAGAGATACACATCGATTTCAAATCCAAGACCATGACCGTACACGGCAAAACGGTAAAAGCCGGAGAATGGATATCGGTTGACGGAACGAAATGCGAAATAGTCATGGGAAAAGTTCCCCTCATAATTCCCGAAAACAACAAATATTATGATACACTTATGAAATGGGTAGACGAGTTCCGCACGATGGAAGTATGGGCTAACGCCGATACGCCGAAGGATGCTACTCTCGCCCGCCAGTTCGGCGCACAGGGCATAGGCCTGTGCCGCACTGAACATATGTTTTTCGCCGAAGAACGCATTCCAGTCGTTCAGGAAATGATCCTCGCCACCGAAAAATACTACGATAAAGACGAACGCGTCAGAAAAGAAGCTCACGCTAAACTCCAGGGCGCTCTCGACCAGCTCCTTGTTATGCAGCGCGACGATTTCTACGGAATCCTCAAAGCGATGCACGACCTCCCGGTCACCATCCGCCTTTTGGATCCGCCTCTCCACGAGTTTCTTCCTTCGCGTGAAAAGATCATGGACGAACTCCGTGAAACTCCGATGAACGAAGAGAACCTCAAGGTCATCGACGCCAAGGTAAAGTTATACGAAATCGTAAAACAGCTCCATGAAATAAACCCGATGCTCGGACACCGCGGCTGCCGTCTCGCCCTCACCTATCCCGAAATCGCCGAGATGCAGATACGCGCGATATTCGAAGCCGCATGCCAGCTCGAAAAAGAAAAATGCCACGTAAAACCCGAGATCATGATCCCCGTCGTCTGCCACGTGAACGAATTCAATCCGTTGAAGGAACTCACGCACAGAGTAGCTAAAGAGATCATGGACAAGACAGGCGTAAAGGTTCACTACATGGTCGGAACGATGATCGAGCTTCCTCGCGCATGCGTCACCGCTGACGAAATAGCTAAAGACGCTGAATTCTTCTCGTTCGGAACGAACGATCTCACCCAGACGACGCTCGGCTTCTCACGCGACGACGCTGAAAGAAAATTCATCGGCACATATATCGATAAGAAGATATTGAACGTGAATCCTTTCGAAGTCCTCGACAGAAACGGCGTTGGCGAACTCATGAAAATAGCCGTAGCTAAAGGCAGAAGCGCCCGCCCGACCATACAGCTTGGAATATGCGGCGAACACGGCGGAGAACCCAACTCGGTTGAATTCTGCTACAGTCTCGGCTTGAACTACGTTTCATGCTCACCGAAGCGCGTGCCGGTCGCAAGACTTGCCGCGGCTCTCGCCAGACTCAAGAACGAAAAAGAAGAGACCGCTCCCAAGGCTGAAAAAAAAAGTAAATCAGCCTCGAAATAATTGACAATGTAAAACGCTAAAATTATAATGAACAGGGGTGTTGTCTATGAAAATACGCAACGCCCCTGACTCATTTTATCGCGATTTTTTTAATTAAATCATACTTAATTTCAATTAATAGAAAGTAAAATGTGGTAAAAATGATAAGCGGCAACGAAAATTTTAATAAACAACCCGGCTGGGATTTAAATCCCACTCAAATACTTGTTTTGAGTTTTGCTTCCGTCATATTATTGGGCGCTTTTCTTCTGACGATGCCATTTTCCGCGCGCCCCGGCGTCAGCGTCAGCTTCGTCGACGCATTATTTACTTCCACATCGGCGGTATGCGTAACCGGCCTGACATGCATCGACACCGTGACCAGCTATTCAGTCGCGGGCCAGATAATCATAATGCTTCTCATCCAATTCGGAGGGCTGGGCATAGTAACGATAGTTACATTCGCAATGGCTAACATAGGTCAGCGCGTATCGCTTAAGTTCCGCATGTTCGCTCGCGAGGACAGGCCTTCTCATTCATCGATAGACCTCGTCGAACTCATTAAATACGTTTTGAAAATAACTTTTACAATAGAATTGATAGGCGCGGCATTTCTTTTTATAGCCTTCAGATATCAAAAAGATCTGCCCGCGCTCAAAGCTGCCTATTACGCCATATTTCATGCAGTGTCAGCTTTTTGCAACGCCGGGTTCGCGCTTTTCGAAGATAACCTTATGGGCTTCGACAACAACATAATTATAAATCTCGTCGTTACATCCCTGATCATAATCGGCGGAATCGGGTTCAACACGATAGTCGATCTGCTTTACTACGTGCGCCGGAAATCAAATTATCACATATCTCTGAACACGAAGATCGTTTTATACACGACCTTAATATTGCTCATAGCCGGAACAGTCGTAATATTCGCACTGGAATATAACAACCCCAATACGATCGGAAAAATGTCCTTCTTCGATAAGATCCTGGCGTCATACTTTCAGTCGGTAACCACGCGCACGGCGGGTTTTAACACTATCGACAACGCGAAAATGACGCTGCCGACCGTTCTTATATGCATCATGCTCATGTTTATGGGAGCGTCTCCGGGCGGGACCGGCGGCGGCATAAAAACAACGACAGTCGCCGTCCTTTTTAAATCGATGTTAAGGCCGGTTTATGACGACGCGCAGCTGGTTATATTTAAAAAAGCGGTGCCGAAAGAAAGCATAAGCAAGGCCCTCGCGGTTTTCACCGTTTCGGTCATCCTCGTAATAACTGGTGTTTTCGCTCTTTCCTTCACCGAAAAAGCGCCGTTCATCAAAATGCTCTACGAGGTAGTTTCGGCGTTCGGGACGGTAGGACTTTCGCTCGGATTCACCACGAAACTCACGACGATCGGAAAGCTGGTCATAACATGGATAATGTTTCTCGGACGCGTCGGATCGCTAACGGTTATCGTGGCGCTGGCGAAACAGAAACCCAAGATCGACATCCGCTATCCCGAAGAAACCGTTCTCATAGGTTAAATTAAATTTATAGAATATATTAAATTTTTAATGTAAAAGGTGATTTTTTTATGAAACAATGTGTCGTGGTGGGCGTCGGACGATTCGGAAGCGCCCTTCTCGAAAATCTATCGAAAATGAACCAGCAGGTGCTAGTCGTTGACAGCGATGAAAAGACCATCCAGATGGTCAACGATAACCATCTGGCCACTTACGCCGTTGTCGCGGACGCTATGGACGAACAGGTTATGCGCTCGCTTCTCGGAGTAAAGGAGGGCCAAAAGTGCGATTACGAGGTCGGCATAGTGTGCATCGGCGAAAACATAGAAGCCAGCATTTTAGTCAGCGTCATATTGAAGGAGCTCGGCGTGGAAAAGGTAATCGCTAAAGTGACGAACGACCTTCACGGGAAAGTGCTTGAAAAAATACTTCATACCGCTCCGAAACGCCCCGGCTCGCATCCGGATTCCGCGGACAAGGTTTACGACGAGGTCATATATCCCTACAAGGATATCGCCGAACTCGTAGCCGTAAAACTTGTGCGGCCCAACATCCAGGAAGAAATAAATCTTTCCGCCGACTACAAATTCATGCGCCTTTCGCCGCCTAAAAATCTTGTCGGAAAATCCATAATTCAGCTCGACCTCAGAAGAAAATTCGACATCAATATAATCGGAATAAAGCCGGCCAGAAGTGAAAAGGTCGATTTCAGCGTAAAACCCGATACGACGATAAAAGCCGATGACACGCTTTTAGCCGTGGTCCCCAACAAAGCGGTTGACCAGTTCCTCAAGGAGAATTAGCCATTTCATCTGAACGCACTCTGATCAAAATCGGTCGCGATTCACAGAAAGCCGCCGAAATAAAATCGCTTCACGCGAAAAAATATTCGATGGAACTCAACAGGTTCGTCATCGAGGGGAAAAAAGCCGTCCTTGAAACGTTATGCGACACTCGTTTTTCCGCGTACTTGAAATATGCCGTTTTCGCTGAAAGTTTCGAGCCCGATAAAATAAACGGATTCATGGCTTCTTCTCTCAATAAAAACGTCGAATTTTATTCGACGGCCGATGACGCGTTCAAAAAACTTTGCGAAACGCAAACACCCGAAGGGGTTCTCGCGGTCTGCGAAAAGCCTTCCCGCCGCGTCGGGGACGTCTTCGAAAAACCGGGCCGGAAACTGTTCATACTTCTCGACTCGGTCAGCGACCCGGGAAATCTTGGAACGATAATAAGGGCGGCCGATAATTTCGGCGCGGCCGGCATATTTCTTACCCCTGACTCGGTATATGAATATAGCGGAAAGGTTATACGCTCGACAATGGGGTCATTCAGGAACGTACCAGTCTTAAGAATCACCGGAAAAGAAGGGTACGCCGGTCTCACCGAAGCGCTTCGCGAAAGCGGAACGCTCATAGTATCATCCGAAGTGGCCGCGCGTTCGCCAATATGCGACATCGGAAAGCACCTCGCCGGAATAAATTTTAAAAATATTATGCTCGTCGCGGGCTCCGAAAGCCACGGCATCCAAACTCCGGAACTTCTCGAGCTGATGAAAAACTCCGGAAACCTTATCCGAACAAGGATACCGTGCCACGGCGGAAATGAATCGCTCAATTTAAGCGTTGCAGTCGGCATTTATTGTTATGAACTCGACAAATACATTAAAAAATAATTTTCGCGTTATTCAATTTATGAAACGCATTAATCATATTAAATAAAATTAATATTGCAACGAGTCGGAAGGTGTAATATGAAAAAAACTCTGATCATAATAGCGGCGCTCATCATATCGCTCTTATCGGTTCCGGCCGGAAGCGCAGGCTTCTACAAACTTGCCGGAACCATCAGGGGACTCTCCGGCCATTACAAAGCATACATTTTTTTATATAACGCCGGACCCGATAGCTGGTTCGCTAACGATGCGTATAAAAAGATCATAATATACCCCTCGAACATAAAAGACGGAAAAGCCGATTATTCATTCATGCTTCCCGAAGGCGCCTACGCCGTCGCAGCCTTTGAAGATACCAACGACAACCAGAAACTCGACGTCGGCGGGTTCTTCAGCGTTCCGCGCGAGCCTTATGGTTTTTACAGGCGTTACTATTCGTTCTGGCGCATGCCTTCCTTTTCTGACTGCGCCCTTAATTTATCGGAAAACTTTTTAAACGCGAACATACCGCTTACCAGAAAATAGACGCCGCCTGATAATTCATAAAAAATATCTACTAAAACTTACCCGAATATGATATAATAAAATTCATAAATAATACCATTTGCATTTCAAGCCGCCAATAGAATATCTTGAAATGCTTGTTTGGCATAAATCTATAAATAAAACAAGTTACAGAGGGAAGTGTTTTAGATGGACGAAACCAGATTAAACCAGATACTGGCCGACTTCGAGGAACGGATACGAAAAGTAACCACCATAGCCGAACTCGATCCGGTCAAAGTCGATTTTCTCGGAAAAAAAGGGCATGTCACATCACTTTTTAAAGAGATGGGCAAACTCACGCCGGAAGACCGGCCGGTCTATGGCGAAAAAATAAACAAGGTCAAGGAAGCCGTCGAAAAAGGTATCAACGGCTGCGAAAAATCTCTCGCGGAAAAAATAATTGGCGAAAAAATGAATTCCGCCTACTGCGACGTCACCCTCCCCGGAAAATTCCACGAGATAGGCCATATCCACCCGATAGCCAAGACCATGTCGGATATCGTTAAAATATTTCAGAGACTCGGTTTCTCCGTAGCGGAAGGCCCCGATATAGAAACCGATTACATAAACTTCGAGGCGCTGAACGTTTACGAATGGCACCCGGCCCGCGACATGCAGGATTCGTTCTACGTATCTAACAAGGCCGTCCTTCGCACGCACACTTCGGGCGTCCAGATCAGAACGATGCTCGCGAACGAACCGCCCATAAAGATCGTCTCTCCGGGACGCGTTTATCGCTTCGACGAGGTCGACGCCTCGCACTCTCCGGTTTTTCATCAGGTCGAAGGGCTTTTAGTCGATAAAATGACCAACTTCGCCGCATTCAAAGCGGTTATCGTATCCTTTTGCCGTGAATTTTTCGGCGCCGAAAAAAAGGTTATTTTCAGGCCTTCTTACTTCCCGTTCACGGAACCATCGGCCGAAGTCGATGTCGAATGCATCAACTGCAACGGCCGCGGCTGTAATGTCTGCAAAGGAAGCGGATTTTTGGAAATCATGGGAGCCGGAATGGTGCATCCCAACGTTTTAAGGAACGGAAACGTCGATCCCGAAATTTACAGAGGATTCGCTTTCGGCATGGGAGTCGAAAGAATAGCGATGCTCAAGTACGGCGTCGACGACATACGCCGCTTTTACGAAAACGATTTCAGATTCGTTTCACAATTTTAAGTCCGGGAGAGGTTGAATAATGAAGATTTTATTGAGTTCATTAAATATATTCGTAGACCTTTCGGGCCTAGACCCGAAAAAAATAGCCGTCGATCTTACCATGGGCGGCCTTAAAGTGGACGCGGTGGATTATCTCGGCCACGGCCTTGAAAACGTCGTCACCGGTAAAATAGAAAAGATAGAAAAACACCCTAATGCCGAAAAGCTTACAATATGCACGCTCGACGTAGCGTCGGAAAAACTCACCATCGTATGCGGCGCTAAAAACATGGTCGAAGGCGATACCGTTCCAGTAGCCAGGATCGGCGCCAAACTTCCATGCGGTCTTGAGATCAAAGAGGCCGCGCTCCGCGGCGTAACGTCCCTCGGAATGCTCTGCTCGGAAAAAGAACTCGGCTTCGCGAAGGAATCGTCAGGCCTTTTGATACTTCCGAAGGACACCCCCGCCGGAACTTCATTCGCTAAATTCATGGATATGGACGACTGGATATTCGACGTGGACGTTACCGCGCAGCGCGGCGACGCGATGAGCGTCCTGGGCGTAGCCAGAGACCTTTCAGCTATATACGAAAGGCCTCTCAAAATGCCCGTTTATAAACTCTCGGAAAGCGACTCGAAAAAAACCGCCGAATCCGTCAATATAAAGATCGCCGCCCCCGATCTCTGCTCGCGCTATATCGGTCGCGTGGTGGATAACGTCAGGATATCTCCTTCCCCGGCATGGCTTTCACGAGTCATCGAAAAAATCGGCCTGAGACCCGTTAATAACGTCGTAGACATAACCAATTACGTCACTTACCTCTTCGGCCATCCTTCCCATGCCTTCGACATGGATAAGCTTGCGTCTAACGACATCACCGTAAGGCGCGCGACGGCAGGCGAAAAGATCAAGGCCATCGATAACAAGGAATACGAACTTTCACCTGGCATGCTCGCGATATGCGATTCCCGCGGCCCTCAGGCAATAGCGGGCGTAATGGGCGGCCTTTTGACAGAAATCGGCGAATCCACTAAAAAACTTCTTATCGAAATGGCCGTATTCGACCCGATCTCCGTAAGAAAAACATCTAAAAAATTAAATCTGGCGTCCGAATCATCGACCCGTTTCGCTCGCGGAATAAATATCACGGACAGCGAATACGTAGTCAACGCCATAGCTTCACTGATATCCGAACTCTCATCGGACGCGGTCATTTACGCCGGAACGTGCGACGTCGGAGAAAAAACCGCGCCGAAAAAACAGGTGAAAATAAAAATCGCCGCCCTCAACGCTTTCATCGGCCAGACCTTTTCAGAAAACGAAGTCGTCTCCGTTCTCAAGAGGCTGAATTTCGAAGTATCCTCATCGGCCGGAGAGCTTATCGTCAGCGTGCCGCCATACAGGCACGACATAAACGAACCGTGCGATCTTTACGAGGAATTTTTAAGAATCTACGGTTATAACAACGTAGCCGACGTGGAAATGCTCACTCCTTACGCTAAGCCCATTGAAAGCTCTTTCGAGGCCGGAGAAAAAATGTCGAATTTTTTCGTCGACTCGGGTTTTCTGCAGTGCATGAGCTATTCCTTCATAGGAAAAAGCGATCTGGAAAAAATATGCTTCAAGGACGTTGCGGAAAATCTCTGGGTCAAAATAATGAACCCGCTCGGCTCGGAGTTTTCGATAATGCGTCCAACCATGCTGTTCGGCCTTTTAAACTCTATGGCGTATAACCGTAATCAGAAAAGCGATAATATAAGAATGTTCGAAATTGGTTCGGTTTACCGCCTGGACGATAAATTTTCCGATCCCGCTCCGCTCGCCAAAAATCATGTTCCGAATATAGAAACGCCTGAAGGCGCGCGCGCCATTATCGAAGATCCTTGCGCGGCCGGCATCATGTTCGGCAAAGCCGCCGAGAACCAATGGAATTCGTCGTCGTCGGATTTCGATTTCTACAGGCTTAAAGGCGTATTGGAAAACCTCTTTTCGCTCTTCAGACTACCGGTTGAGTTCGCGCCCGGCGAATGCCCCGGGACGATGCATCCTAAAAAGTCGGCCGCGATAAAAACGAAAGCCGGAGAAAAAATCGGATATCTCGGCGTCGTAAATCCGGCCATCGCGAAAGCCTTCGACATCGATTACAACCGCGAGGTCATATTTTTCGAGTTCAGAACCAAACACATGGTCGCCGCAATAAAAAGGCCCTTCAAAATGAAGGAAATATCGAAATTCCCCGCGAGCGCTTACGACCTGGCCGTAATGATATCAAAAGATACGTCCTACGCGGAAATAGAAAAGGTATGCTTTAAGCACGGCGGCAAAAATCTTAAATCCGTGGTGCCGTTCGATGAATATACCGGAGAAAAAGTCGCCCCGGACAAGAAAAGCGTCGCTTTCACGCTCACATTCCAGAGCAACGACGCCACGTTGAATGACGCTGAAACAAAAAAAGCATTCGAGGACGTCATAAAAGCCATCGGAGAAAAGCTCGGCGGCCAGTTGCGTTCTTAAAACGGTTTTAACGCGCCGGTCTTTCCGGGCGGAAATTAAGCGAAACGGAGAAAAAGTTGGAAACGGAAAGCGTTTTTAAAAATATATCGGAAGGGATAAAAAGCCCGGACCCTGAAGTGCGCAAAAAATGGGTGCTTTATCTTACCCGCATAGACGACCCGAAAGTGATCGGTCTGCTCGCGCCCGTCGCATCGGCGGACCCTTCACCCGAAATACGCGAAATAGCGGCCAAAATAATCAATTTTTTCTCGAAAAAATACAATCAAGCCTCGTCGTTCGTTTCGGCCGACCAGAAACGGAAAGTTAAGCAAGAGATAGAAAAGGCGGAATTCGACCCGAAAAAACTACTCGAACTCATTCTCGGCGAGGACGTAAGGGTCAAAGTATCCGCCATCCAGTCTTTTTACGGCGTAAAAAACGCGCAGATACTTAAAATATTCAAAAAATTCCTGCCCGGTGAAACCAATGAAATGGTCATCGCGACATATATAAAGGGCATCGGATCGATAGGCGGCAGGGACGAGGTAAACTTTTTGAAAAAATATCTCGGCCACCCCGACGACCGTATCAAATCCAACACCATAGAAGCCCTTTGCGACCTCGGCGCCGGCATCGAGATACTGCCGGACATTCTCCCGCTTGTCGAAAATAACAACGAGAGGGTAAAAATAACCGTACTGCAATACTTAAGCAGAATAGACAACGCCAAAGCGCTCGCCGAACTCAAAAAGATCGTAAAAAAAGAAAGGGACGGCGTAAAAAACATGGCATTGCGCGTAACGTTCCTCTACCCGGTCGAAGACACGATAGGCTTATACCGCGATATTTTTCCGCAGCTCGGAACCGCTTCTAAACAGATCGTTTTAAGCCGCCTCAAGGAATCGATGCATCCAGCGGCGGAAGAGTTTCTCAAGGAATTCGACTCCGTCAAATTCGACATCGACGTCGACCTGTCGTCGGAACCGGAACTCGGTTTCAGTTTCGAAAAGGACATCTTCGCGTTCGAGGACCGGCTGAAGAACGACGAGATATTCTTCTTTGGAAACGGCTTGACCAGACTAGATCTCGGGGATTACGCGAAGGCGATCGCGGAATTTTCCAAGGCGGTCAGAATAAACCCCGACTATATAAATGCCTGGAAAGAGATGGGCATAGCTTATACGCGCCTCGAAAAATATGAAAAAGCCCTGGAATGTTTCGACCGCGTCCTTGAAAGGCACGATGATGAGGACTGCTTTTATAACAAGGCGGTAACGCTTCAAAAACTCGGCCGGGCGCGCGAAGCCAATATCTGTTTCGACCGGGCGCTGGAGCTCAACGCCAAATATTCCGAAATAGATGATCCTCCCGCGCAAAGCGTCGTCAACAGCGCCATAGACAAACTCATAAACGAGATGCTCGCGCCCGAGACAGCAAAACCGCCGCGCGCGGAAATTCAGGTGAAAGAAGATGCCGCCATACAGGTCTCGCCGGCGCCCGAAGCCCAAAAAGCGGCTACGCTTAAAGAAAACATCATTAAAGATATTCCTTCCGCAAAAGAGAAGCCGGCCAAACCCACCCTGGAAGAAATAGTTTCACCCGGCCCTGAAAAGGCGGTCAGAATGAAAAAATGCCTCAAGTGCAAAAAGGCGAACCCCGTAACCGTTGAAAGATGCGCGGCCTGCGGCCATGTTTTCGCCTGCGTAAAAAAATAAATTATGGGAGTGTTTAAAGGCCGGCCACGCATGGCCTGCTGCAGATTATGAATCCTAAACTGATCGATGCGATGTTTCTATCATATCTTGTTTTTTCGGTTGCATGGGGCTACTTCGTAGGCGGAGTATCCGAACTTTTCAGCCTGGCCGGACTTTTCATAGTCTGCGCCATTTCGATGAAAACCTTTAACTACGTGGCCGTAATCCTTATTAAAAATTTCGGGATGGCGAACGTGCCGGCTTATATCGCCGCCTTTTTCATCGTATTCATGGCGGTATATATCGTTCTTAAAATATCAAAGACCATGCTCGAGAAAAAAATCGAAGGCTCTAAATTCATGACGAGCGCCAATAAAAATCTCGGAATGGCCGTCGGATTCGTCAAGGGCGTCATAATATGCCTCGTTATAGG
>CAZJFS010000018.1:0-1976 GCA_964545075.1 uncultured bacterium | reverse complement strand
TCGATAGCGGAAGATCAGGACATAAAAAAAGCCGTCGAAAAGAACGATTTCATGGCATTGATGTCCAACAAAAAATTTCTTGAAATGATGAACGACCCGGAGGTCATGGACCTGATCAGGACGATAGACCTCCAGAAGGTCTTAAGCGAATCCACGAAAAAAAATGACGATAAAAGCCAACCGCCGGGATCAGACCTGCCCGGATTAATGCAGCAACTGCAGAAACAATATCAGAGCCAGGGTAAAAACGCTTCAGAAACGGTCCCTGCCCCCAGATAAAGAGGAAAAAAGACGAACATGGCCGTAAAAATAACCGCAGCAGCGGCAAAAGCAAGTTTAGTAGAACTGATATACCCGAAAGAATCGTCTAAAATAGACGAAAAATTGACCCATCGCTCCAACGTGCTGGTTTATGGCGATGAGGCCTTTTCCATAGAGGATTTCGTCAGCTCCTCATGCGCGAAAATCAAAAAACTCGCTCAAAAGCATTATAATTCGGTCACTATCAAGCACATCAACGCGTCGGACGGCGACTTCGATTTTCGCAATTTCGTCTCAAGCGAGGACACTCTCGGACTTTTCGGGAACGAAGATTATAATATCGAAGTGATAAGGGGAATGGAGGAATTCGGCGCATCTTCCTCCGAAACCAAGGCTTTCGCAGCGCTTTTATCGTCGCACGGAGCGGACGGATGCGAGCAGTCTAAAACTTTCATCGTCGTCTACGCTCAAAAAAACCTTCCCGCGGAAATAATAAAAGCCATTAAAAATTTCACGGTCATAAATTGCAAAAAGCTCTATGAAGGCGACATCGTGCTCATGACTAAGGCGCTCGCGGCGAGAAGCGGCAAAAATTTCACGGACGACGCGCTTACCGAACTCATGGACCGCTCGAGGATGAATCTTTTTCAGATAAGCTCCGAAATAAAAAGGCTTGCCGTCTTAAACCACGAACACGCCGAGATAGACCACGAAATGGTCGCCCAAAACGTCGAACACTTCTTCGACCCCAATTCATTCCAGGCCACGAACGAACTGGATTTCGCCATATATAAAAAAGACGTTCGAACCGCCATAGAAATAATATCCGAGCTCATCGACAAGGGATTTTATTACTCGCTTATCGTTATGCGTCTGATGTCTATATTCCGCGCCATGCTTTCCGCTCATCTTATGAAGGAAGCCTCCGAGAAATTCGCCGGCGGCGCCGTCAAAATATCCGCCGAATTCGCCGATGGCATGCAACGGAGGAAGGGATATGAAAAATTCCGCTTTTCGAACGAAATAACGGCGAAATTCGAGGCGTTCTGTTCGGCGCTCGTCAACGCGACCGGAATTTACCGAACATATTCCAAGTACGACATATTCAATAATATTAAAAATCCCATGACGCTTTATTCGATACATTATTCGAAAAATTACACGCCCGAAAAGCTCTTCGACCTTATGGAAAATTTATACATGATAGACGTAAAGGTCAGGACGGGCCAGCTCCGGATGGATCAGCGGCCGGAATCGGTCAAGGAAGAAATATACCGCATACTCATCGCAGGCTGTTTATAAGAAAAAGGACCGGAAATGCCGAATCATGGCATCCGTAAAAGATTTTGATCCGGGAAATACGCTGAGGCCGATTGCATTTTTTAAAACCTTTTGCTATACTTAAAAAAGAACGCGGCAGGCGCGCTCTGAGTTTTTTCGTTTTCGGAGGATAAAATGACGGTTACCGAGCCTTTCGAGCTCGCGGCGATGATATTAAAAAATCCCATAGAAACTTTCGCTAAGTTTCGCGAGAAGCCGCCATTCTGGATGGCCATTTCGCTTTACTTCATAATTTGGGCCGGAACCGCGTCTTACATTTTCTCGTATCTGAGCGCGGAAAACGACGCCGAAAAAATAAAGCAATACCTCACCTTCGCTTTTACCGGCTTCGGCGGCCTCCTGGCGGCCTTTTTCTTTTTTTCGCTGATATTATA
>CAZJFS010000017.1:24695-42635 GCA_964545075.1 uncultured bacterium | reverse complement strand
CGAAAAGCTCAATAAGACAGAACTGTAAAAAATAAAATTGAAGCAGGGATGAAATCACATGCCGATGAAGAAAAACAACTTGAAAAACGCCGAGAATAAAGAGCCGCGTGAAAAAAGCCCTATGGACGGTGAAACCAAGGCCGGCCTCGAAGCGCCTGACCAGCCGGAACATCTGGAATATCATTCGATTTCCATAGATATACCGCCGGCCAACTCCGAAAAAATATCCATACGCCTGCCGGCCGGGTCAGCTTACTACATGAACCACTACATGTATCCGGCCATTTTTGTTCTTCTGTGCTTCGCCGTTTATTACCTGCGCCAGGTTTTCATGCTTTTCGTCATCGCCTTCTTTTTCGCCTATATATTGAATCCGCTGGTTCTTATCGTACAAAAAGCTTTTAAAAATAAGGCGCTTTCTATTCTCTCGGTATACGCGGTCCTCTTTTCGATGTTTTTGCTGCTCATAGTGCCGGCCATGACCAATATAATCTCTGAAGTCTCGGACATCGGCGTTAAAATGCAGCGTTATTCGGAAACATTCAGGAGCATTTACGTCACGGTAATTGCATCAATTGAAAGCTCGGACACTTCAGGAATAATTAAAGAGCTTAAAAAGTACTACCACAGCGCCACCGGAACCAACGGAACTTTCGAGATTGAAACGGCCCCCGTGTCGCTTAACGTCAATGAAATCAAAAGGCGCGAAGGCTCTGAATACGCGCCGTGGAGCGCCGATAACACCAATGAAAGCCTTTTAAAACCAAGCACATCCGAAATCACATTAAATTACATCTCGAAATTTCAAAAACTTTTAAAAAGCAATCCTCAGGCCCAGGCTTTCATAATGAACACTTTCGATATAATCAAGGATTATCTTCTGGACATATCGCTTTCCATTCTTTACGGTCTTATGGCCTTCACGATCGCCCTGGTGCATTACGCTCTCGTTCCAATACTAAGCTTTTACTTCCTCGAGGATTTCAAGAGCCTCTGGCACGGATTCTGCCTGAAAATCCCATCGCATTACAGAAATAAGGTAATATCTCTTACGACCGAAGTTGACGATGTTCTCGGCAACTTCCTGCGGGGCCAGTTGATAGTGTGCCTTATCGTAGGAACCACCTTCTCCTTTTCGCTTTTTTTCATAGGCGTTGACTTCGCGTTCATAATAGGCCCGATAGCAGGATTTTTCAATGTCATACCGTATCTCGGACCGATCATCGCCCTCGTTTCTTCACTAGTAATAGCTCTGCTTAAATGGGGCCTTACCAAAGCTATGATCCTGAAGGCAATGTTAATAATGATCTCGATACTCACCATTCATCTCATCGACGCGTTCGGCATGCAGCCTTATATTGCCGATAAATCTTTCAACATGCACCCGCTCACGCTCATGCTGCTTTTATTCATAGGACTTCAGATCTACGGAGTGCTCGGGATGTTTCTGGCTATACCGATCTACGGCGTGGGCAAGGTAATACATAAAGAATTCAAGCTGGTCTATGAATAACGCATCCGGCCCTCTTTTATACTCCGCGCTCCTTTCCGATTGCGCGCGCAAGATAATTCATTCCGGAAGCGAAGACGTTTCGGGATTTTTTCCCGGCGAAGAGTCTTTCAACGCCGAGATCGGCGGCGAGTTATATAACCGCATCGCTAACGTCCTTCGTTATAAGCCGGGAGATAGTTTTATCTTCATTGAATATTCCGCCAATGTTATATATGAAGCGGTTTTGACGGATATAAAAAAGAAGAGGCTTGCCGCGACGTTTTCGCGCATCGAGATCGTCGACGATATAAAACGTCACGCAACGAGCGTTTTTCTGGCAGCCCTCAAGGGCAAAAAAAACGAGGACGCCGTGGAGCGCCTTACCGAAACCGGCGCGTCAAAAATATTTTTTTTCAACTCCGACAGGGCCATATCGCATATCGATAAAGAAAAAATACTCAGATTTCAAAAAATCGCCGAAAGCGCAAGTTCACAATGCAGGCGGCTCGCGCCTCCGGTCATCGGGATCTTGAAATTCGCCGAGATCTTTGCGTTGGCCGAAAAAAAGGGCGCCTTTTGTTACCCTCTGATAGAGCCTTCCGCCGCGAGCGGCCGCGCGGAAATAAATGAACGCACTAATAAAATCGAGAGTTCCTTTTCTTTATTAAAAAACGATTTCACTAAAAATATTTTTTTAATATCCGGGCCCGAAGGAGGCTTTTCTGAAAATGAAAGCAGCGCGCTCAAAAGCGCCGGTTCCGGGTTCATTCCATTCACATTACGCGGCACCGTCCTGCGGGCCGAATTCGCGCCGGCGGCGGCGCTCGCCATAATCAAATATGAAAGCGGTGATTATTAAATGCTCAGCTACGCTATATTAACACTCGGATGCAAGGTAAATCAATACGAGGAAAAGGTCATCACGGAATCTTTTTCAGATTACGATTTCATCCGCGTCGCGCCGGAACATGAAGCGGACGTTTATATAATCAACAGCTGCGCCATAACGTCGGAAGCCGAAAGCAAGGCGCGCCAGACCGCCGGAAGGCTTAAGCGAAACCATCCGAATTCCATTATAGTGCTGACCGGATGCTACGCCACGCGGCTCGGCCAGGAAACCATCAGCTGCGTCGATATTTACATAAATCAGGCGTCAAAATACAACGCCGGCGCAATTTGCGTGGAAGCGTTAGCCGCAATGGATGGCATTGCCGAAAAATTCAGGCGCGCCAACGTAAAAAAGGATAACGAAAGCGGGCATGAAAGGAAAATCGCTCCGCATGCCGAGGGCACCAGGTCGCGGGTTCAGATAAAGGTACAGGACGGCTGCAAAAATTTTTGTTCGTACTGCATCGTACCCTTCATAAGAAACGAAGAGTGGAGTAAGCCCCCTGAAACGGTTCTTTGCGAAATATCGGACGCGTTCAAGGCCGGATTTTCAGAAGTCGTGCTGACCGGAATACACCTTGGAAAATACAATGCGCTCGATATGGACGGCAAACATATAAATTTCGAGGGGCTTTTAAAACTCATCGATCTGTATGCCATAGCCAATCCGAGTGTCAGAGTCAGGCTAAGCTCCATCGACCCTTCCGAAATAACAGAAAAAATCGTCCTTTTAATAAAAAATTCCACGGCGTTCGTTCCGCACTTCCATCTTCCGCTTCAAAGCGGCTCCGACAAAGTGCTGGCCGCCATGAACAGAAAATACGACCGGAAATTATTCGCGGAAAAAATAGAACTTATATGCGATAATATCGATACGCCGGCCATAACCACCGATGTCATCGTCGGATTTCCAGGCGAAACGCAGGAAGACTTCGAAGAGACGTTTTCGCTTTTATCGGAATTGCCATTCTATGATTTCCATATTTTTCAATACTCAGACAGAGCCGGCACGCGCGCCTCATCGATGAAGCCGAAAGTCACGCCGCAGGAAAAGAAGAAACGATCCGAACTTCTCCATCAGCTCAAAAAAAAGAAAAACGAGGATTTTTACAGGAAAAATATCGGCCGTAACGCGCGCGTCATAGTCGAAAAAACGATGATCTCGGAAGGAAAAACATTTCTCGAGGGTCATACCGAAAGATATATAGAAACGATCTTCGAGGGAAGCCGGGATATGATAGATAAAATGATAACGGTCAGACTTACCGGAGTGTCGGAAACGCATGACGGAATGACCGGAGAAATCATTTAACTGGCAACCGGATTCGGAATTAAAATTTTCGCGATTTAAACGGGATGAAATGGCGCTGGAAATTCCTAAGATAAAATAAAACGCCGGAACGTCATTAGAAGTCCGGCGCTAATATATAATATATTCCGAATTTATTTATAAATTACAGCCCAATGTTATTCAAAAAGTGAACTATCTGTACTTTCCACCACGGCCAGTCGTGAAAAACGTCGGTCCCCCATACGTCGATCCACGCCGGAACGCCTTTGGAATCAAGTATCCTCTTAAGTTCGCACGTTTCATCGAGCATCGGCTGCTCCCATGCGCCCTGGCCTACGCAAACGATTATTCTGCTCTGACGATATTTGTCCAGAAACCACGGATCGTTCATGTTGCTAAGATACATAAGCGGCGAATTGTGATATACATTTTCATCGACATAATCGCCCACGAACATTCTGAGGTTGTATACGCCGCTTAAAGCTATCAGCGTGTCAAACACGTCGGGATGACGAAAAAAGAAATTCGCCGAATGATATCCGCCCATACTGCATCCGGTCGATATGTACTTCCCGCCATAGTGCAACATTTCTGAAAGGCACGGAATTAATTCCTCCACGACGTACCTGTCGTATTCTTCATGCCTTCTTCCTCTGTCCGCTGGGTGAGACGCGTAATTGGTCCAGGACTGGCCGTCGACGCTGTCGATCGCTATAACCTTGATTTTGCCCGCCTCGATGAGAGGCGCAAGCGTGTCTATCATGCCGAATCCTTCATATTCATAAAACCGGCCGTTCATGGACGGAAATACGATCATGGGTTTGCCCCAGTGGCCGTATATTTTAAATTCCATGTCCTGATTTAAATTCCGGCTCCACCATTTGTGATACTCGACGTGCATTTATGATTTTCTCCTTCTATGATTTGCGCGGCCGGCCACCGGCCGTCCGGCATTTAGTTTTCAGCGTGAATGTAATCCACTATGGCTTTTATCTCGTCCAGCGTATGGGCCCTCGCAAGGTAGCCGTAATCGCCGAGCGCGGCGCTGAAAACGCCATTTATCTGTTCATGATGCGGTATATATGAATCGAAAGCTTCTATTATCTGCTCATGCGTATGCCTGTAATTTTTCCTGAACTTCCTGCCAATATAGCAGCAGTGATAGGGCCTGTTATACGTCGCCGAGAATTTATTGTGAACGACTATGTTCGCCCATTCGCGATAAATATCTATATCATTGGCGAAATTGAACATATCGCAGGTGAGGCCTCCGGGCGGACGCATATTCACTTCAAGGGCCACTATTTTTTGATCCTTGTCGGATCTGAAGAATTCGAAATGAAAAAGCCTTTCGCGCAGATTGAACGCTTTAATTATCTTTCTGCCGGCGTCCTCGAGGTCGGCTGGTATATCGCGGTATGAATAATAATAAACGTGATCGTCCTCGTTAACGGCTTCCATAATGCCTTTGTTATAGGTATGCGAAGTGTAGAACACTAGATTTCCATTTTTATCGACAAGGCCGTCAAATGTAAGCATCTGACCGTGAATAAACTCTTCCATGATATAAACGCAATCAGGCTTATTATTGAAGAAATTTTCGAGCTCATGAACGTTATTTATCCTGTATGTGTTGGCCGCGCCAACTCCGTTGTCCGGCTTCACTACGACGGGATATCCCACTTCGCTTATAAAGCGCTTTCCCTCGTCGAATGTATGGACTATTACGCCGCGGGCGACATTGACGCCGGCGTTCATAAATATTTTTTTCATGCGTGATTTGCATTTCATATCGAGTATTTCCGAAGCTTTAACGCCCGGAATATTAAAATCCGTACGAAGATTAGATTCTATCTCGAGCCAGTACTCATTATGGGAATCGATACGGTCTATCTTTCCGTATTTATGCGTGAAGTATCCCAGCGCCTTTATAAGTTCGTCATAGTGGTGCATATTGCCGACGCAGTAATATTCGTTCAACGCAGTCTGAAGCTCAGGCCTTAAATTTGAATATTGCTCATCCGCGAGTCCCAGTACGTTAACCCCCATCATTTTAAGGTTTACGCAAAAATTATAGAAATTTGGCGGAAAATGCGGTGAAAGATACACGTAATTCATGACTTTAATGACCTCCATGATTTGTATTTTAAAGTGATTTTATCGATATGAAATAAAAAGAACGGTTGCGATTTTAATTATAACGCGACACCCCTGAACCCTTAAAACGCCCGTCAGACCAATGTCAGGGCATTTATTGAGAATGTCATTGACGTAATTGAAAAGCAAAGCGGTTTTTTAGTAGTAATATTATACCATAAAATTTGATATTTTTAAAGAAAAAAATATCTTTTTGTGCCGCAAATAAAAAACAAAGCATCTTTTTATATTGACAATATTACAAAATTATTATAAACTTAAAAAGTTTTTCAAACCTTTATTGGAGATAAAATGGCCAGAATACTTCACATTTCAGACTTACATATCGGCGCCCGCCTCGGGCGTTACTCGCAGAATGAAGACATAAAAAAATGCCTGGAATTCATTTCTGATTACACACTTAACGAAAAAATAGACGCGCTTTTGATAGCGGGCGATATATTTGACGGGTTCAACCCTTCAGGCGAATCGGAAGATATTTATTATTCTTTTCTTTCGAAGATCTCGGCTGCCGGCGCAAAAACCTTTATAATAGCTGGAAATCATGACAATCACGAGCGGCTTTGCGCTCCTGAAAGGCTTTTTAGCGCTCACCATATATTCGTCGCGGGCTATGACGCCCGCAGCGAATACGAGCCGCTGGAAACCGTAATCGGAGAAGAACCGGCTTCAATAATAGCGATCCCTTACATACCCGACGCCGCCCTGATATCGTCTTCTCCCGGCGCCGAAGCGGATGAAGCCGCGCTAAACTACAGCGCGGCCTATGCGAAGCTCATCCACAGGGCCGCCTTAAAATGCCGCTCGGAACTGAAAATATCGCTCGGACACCTTTTCGTTAAAAACTCGCTGCCGGCCGGCAGCGAAAGGGCCATCCAGCAGGGCAACGCATACCTCGTAGAATTCGCCGAATTCCCGAAAAACATAGCCTATTACGCATTCGGCCATCTTCACAGGCCGCAGCGCGTTGCGGACAACGCTTATTATTCGGGTTCCATAATCCCGGTTTCCATAGACGAAGCCGCCTCCGATAAAAAAATGATGCTGATCGAAACATCAAAAAACCTTATCAGCGGCATATCCGAAATAAAACTTCCGCGCAGCTCAAATTATCATAATTATAAAGGCGCCTTCGAGCACGTCATGCGCAGTATTGAAGGAACCTCCGACGCTTACGTTTCAATAATTTTTTCCGAAGTTATAAACCTCGAAAAGCAGGATATTCTTCAAAAAACGGTTCGTGAAAAAAATATTAAAATAGTCTCCATTAATTTCGAGATAAGCCGAACGGCTGAAAGTTTCAATCTAAACTCGACGGATTTTAAAAACTTATCGCTGGAGGAGCTTTTCAAACTTTTTATAAAAGACAGTGAATGCGACAAGGACAAAGTCCTGAAACAATTCAACCGTGTGGTCCAATCGGTCATGGCCGGTGAAAACATCATATGAAACTGCTCGAACTGACCGTAAAAAATATAAATTCGCTGCGTAATATTCAAAAAATAGAATTTGATAAACCTCCTCTTTCTGGCGAAAACCTTTTTTTAATAACCGGCCCCACGGGATCGGGAAAAACCACTATCTTAGACGCTATAACCACGGCGCTTTTTGACAGGACGCCGCGGCTTTCATCCAAAAACACGCGGATGCTTAAAAACCAGAGTGAAAAAAGCGCCGCCATAGAGCTTGTATTTGAATTGAACGGCCATATTTACAAGCATTTATGGCAAATAGATAAAAAAGACCTCAAAAAAATATGCGCATATAAAGACGGAGAACCGATAGCCGGAGTTCGTGTCAATAATATCGAGCGCCACACCGCGGACCTTCTGGGCCTTGAATACGACAGTTTCACCAAAACCGTCATCCTGGCCCAGAACAAGTTCGATGATTTTTTAAAGGCGCGGCCCGAGGAACGCAGAAAGATAATTGAAACGGTAACCGGCAATGAAATCCTCGAAAAAATAAAGATCGCGATAAAAGACGATTACGAAAGATATAAAACCGATTATTCGATCCATAAAATCAAACTGGATGGCCTTTCAGCCAATATCGGCGGGCGCGGCATCGAAACCGTAAAAAAAGACATGTCCGAAAAATATATATTCCTTGAAAAAACGAAGGCCGGACTTCAAGAAATCAGCGCCTTAAAAACTTCGCTTGAACGCCTTAAAACCGCTTCCGCCGAACTTGAGACCGATAATAAAAAGCTTTCACTTTTGAACGATTCTTTCGATTTCAATGCGGCCCAAAGCGAATTGACGAATCTGAAAAAAACCCGCGATCATTTTTCCGATACTTTCCGGAGGCTTTTAGAAAGCCAGGCGGCCCTTAAGGACGCGGAAAACAAAGCGGACGCGGAAAGCCGTGAAATTTTAAGCATTGACGCTTCCCTTGAAAAACGCGCCGGCCAGCAAGCCCGGATGAAAGAGCGGAAGGCGCTTTTCGAAAAAAGTTACGAGACCCAGAAAACCTCTTTAATAAGGGCCGCCGCCATCAAGGAAAGAATGGAACCACTCGGCTCCTCGATCGGCTTGAAAAAAGAGAAGGCCGCCGAGGAGCAATTTCGCATAACGAAAAATTCCACCGAAGCCGAAGCCGCATTGGAAACGCTTAAAGTAATTGAAAAAAACATCGCTGACGCTTCCATTTCCATCAGTTCATTTTCGCAATTCGAAGGAACGGATGGCCTGCTCAACGAATTTAAAAACAATTTTGAAAAATTGGACATCAGAACTAAAGAGCTGGCTAAACTTGAAAAAGAAGCGGCCCTTTTGACCCGCCGGATCGCCGAAATTGATCGGCAGCTTTCGGAAATGTCAAAAAAAGCGGAATCGAACGGCCGGACGGCTTCAGGCGCGCGCGCTGAAATAGAGGAATGCGAAAGCCGAAAGGAACGCGTTTCAGCCGAGCTTGAAACAAGCTCCATATTAAACGCCGCCCGCGACATCCGGTTGAAATTGAAAGAAGGGCGAGCCTGTCCCGTCTGCGGAAGCCTGGAACACCCGGCATTAAACAGCGGCATCGAAACGAAAACGACGGGAAAGATTCCGGATGAACTAAAAAAAGAACTTCAGGACGTAGAGGCGGAAATAAAAGGGCTTGAAAAAAAAGCCGCTCATGCGGAAAGTGAAAAAAACTCCGCGCTGAGTTTGAGCGCGATAATAAAACAGAACGGCTACGAAAAAAAAGGCGAGCTCATGCTTAAAAACGACGAAATAAAAAAGGCGAACGGCGAATGCCGCACGCTTCTTAAAGCCCTTGAACCGCCGGTTCCGCTTAAAGGCCTTGCCGCGGGCGAGGTCATAAAAAAATGGGAAGAAGCTTTAAAAACTCTCAAATCGGCTTCCACGACCATTGAAAAATGTGAAAAAGAAAGAATCATGGTTAAATCTCAAGCCGAAAAAATATTAATGCAAAAGGAGAACGCCACGGCGATAAAAACCGAACTGGCAAAAGAAATAGCCGCCATCGACTCAGAGCTCGCCCTTTTAAGCGCCGAATTTTGCGCTCTGACGCAGAACAAAGATCCCGACGAACTTCTAAACGGGCTCGAAGCCGAAAAAAATTTCATAGAAAGCGAGTCCGGCAAACTCGATAAAACAGTCTCCGAACTTAACTCGCATAAAATTTCCAGGCAGGCCTTCATAATAAAATTGCGGGAAGATATATCGAAATTCAAGGACGTTATCTCATCCTGCGAAAACTTCCTTCTTGAAAAATGCCGGGAAACCGGCATCGAAATCCATATAGTAAAAGAAATGCTGCCCAACATTAAAAATATCGAAAATATCGAACGGATATACGCTTTAAAATCCATGGAAAAAAACAGGATCGAAGCGGCGATAAAAGAAAAAGAAAGCGTTTTAGCGCGCGAACCTTTCGATCCGTTAAAGCTGGAAACCGTAAAAAATGAAGAAGCGTCTAAAAATCTCGAGATCGAAAAGGCCAACCGCGAAATAGGAGAACTTTCAAATCAGCTCGCCGAAATAGAAAAACTTGGGGAAGAGTTTAGAAAAATCACGGAAGAATTCGAACTTTTAAAGAAGGATTTCGCGACCGTCGAACAACTTTACCTGATCACGAAAGACAATCAGTTCCGCGATTTCGTCCTGTCATTTCATATGGAAAGCCTTCTGGCGCTCGCAAGCCAATATATGAAAAAACTTACGGGCGGCCGGTATGAATTCGCGTCCGACCCCGAAAGCGCCAATCAGATATTCATAAAGGATTATTTGAACGAAGGCCTCGAGCGGGAAATATCCACCATATCAGGCGGCGAAAGTTTCATGGCCAGCCTTTCCCTGGCTCTTGCGCTAAGCCAGGTCAGCGCCGGAAACAAAAGCATCGACTTCATGTTTTTAGACGAAGGGTTCGGCGTTTTAGATTCCGAAGCCCTCGAAGATGTCCTCGACATGATAAATAATCTCAACGACATCGGGAAAAAAATCGGCGTGATAAGCCATATCCGTGAGGTCCGGGAGCGCATTCCAACAAGGATAGAGATACTCAAGCAACCCGACGGAAGCTCGATCATTAAAGTCTGATCCGCCGTTCACTCGCTCTTCTAATTAAAACCGCTTCCCCGCCATGCGCCAATAATTATTTTGCCGGTTAATAAAAATAATTTTATTTGTCAAAAATTATACCGAAAATATAACTTATGATAATAAATTTTTTAAAAGCCGAAGTCCGTTATATTTCAATAATTATTTTTTTCGTTCTGATATCAGTTTTGATCAATAAACCGGAAGCCTTCGCCGCCGCGTACAAAATAAATGAAAACGTAAATGCCGATCTTACATACGAAGGGCGCTTCAGTCTCATCGACATAGGGGACGGAGCCGGACGTCAGGGAATATCAAACACTCTCTGGGTGGATCTTTCCAAACTCGACACGAGCGCCGCGATCGTCATGCGCGGACGCGTTCAAAATTTCGAAGGCGACTCGTACACGAAACAGTATAACGCCATGTCAGAAACCGGCCAGTTCAACTTGAATGAAGCGTATATCCAGAAAATAAATCCGGCCTCCGCCATAAAGTTCGGCCTTTTTCATTTCGAACCGCTCGAACCGCGTTTCCTCGACCTTAGAAATTTTAATTACGGATTCGACCCCGTAAACCGGCCCAAAGATAAAAAAGGCCAGGGCAATTTTTCATACGCGCGTTTTTTTAAAGGCGGCGATGCCGAAATATTCACGGACTATCAGTTCGACGTCGACTACTCCAACTCGATGAAGATATATGGCGGAAAATATAAACAAATAAGATTGTTTCACGCTTTCAACGATTCGCGCAATATCACGATCGCCGATATCGAAAAAAGCGCCGATGATAAAATAAAGCTTGCGTTCGGCGCCAGAAGCAACGGGTTTAAATATTTAGAGCCGATAGATCAGATGTCGATTTCCGCCGGATTCGATCTTGCGAAAATTTTAAAAGGCGAAGCCGGACTGGCCGCGAAAAAAAGAGAGCTCGCCTACAGCTTAGAATATCTCGCCAACAAAACATCCAACAATTATTTTCTGCTGGCCAGAAATCTTGCTGATACATCCGCGAGCGGAATACTTTTTCCCTATCAAAAAAGCGTTATGGCGCATCAATTAACGATGAAATTTAAAAACATCCTAAACACCGGAGTAACGCTCCGCCACTATTGCGCACTGACACCGCTTTTCACGAAAGCCGATGGCCTGAGTGAAGATATAGCTCAGATGCAGATCGTTATGGCTATTTTCAGTTCATCGTACCGCGGCCTTGAATTCGAAACTTCTTTCCTAAAAGGCTATAAAAACGACAATTCAAATATGCTGACCGAAAGAGTCAATTTTAGAACTTTGGTCCGATATCCATTTTAATGTCGAGTTTTTTCATCAGAATATAGTTATATACGGTATTATATAAAACCATGGCGATCGTCATCGGGCCTACGCCTTTAGGAACAGGCGTAATTGCTCCGGCGACCTTCGAAATCTTTTCAAAATCGCAATCGCCGCATGTCTCGGACTTTCCATTGCCAACTTCGACGTGATTTATTCCAACATCGACGACGACGGCGCCCGGCTTGACGTAAGTTTCATCGATCATGCGCGCGCGGCCGATAGCGGCCACGAGTATATCGGCCCTTTTCGCGACCTCCGGCAGATTTTTAGTTTTCGAATGGCAGATCGTCACGGTAGCGTTAGCCGCAAGCATAAGCAAAGCGAGGGGCTTCCCGACGATGTTCGAACGGCCGATTATGCAGACGTCCTTTCCGGCCACGTCTATTTTATAATAATTTAAAAGTTTCATCACGCCGAGCGGGGTGCAGGATATAACCGTCTCTTTATTGCCCAGAAACATGTGCCCTATATTTTCGGGCAGAAAACAGTCCGCGTCCTTTGCCGCTTCTATGTTGCTCAATATTCTGGTTTCGTTATATTTCTTCGGAAGCGGAAGCTGAACGAGTATTCCGGAAGTCTGGGAATCGGCGTTCTCCTTTTTTATGAGTTCTATTATATCCGCTTCGCTAGTCTCTTCGCTTAAAACATGCGTGCGCGTTTCTATCCCGGTTTCACGGCATGCCTTTTCCTTCATTCTTATATACATCGCCGACGACTGATTATCGCCGACGAGAAAAACCGATAATCTCGGAGGTTTTTCATTCAGCGCTATTATTTTTTTTACGGTTTCGCTTACTTGAGCCCGATAAAAATCCGAACAAACTTTTCCATCTAAAATCTGCATAACCTTCCGCCTTATATTTTTAATAGATTGACGCTCTTTTTTTTATTATACCAGATAAAATGTATTATGAAAAGAATTTTACCACAAAAAATCGTTGGATTTCAACACACTTTTTTGAAAAGCAAATTACCGGCGCGGAAAAAGAATTTCCCGTACCCCGAAAACCGTATCACCAAAAATTCCATGAAGCCTTAATTTATGCCTATAGCCTGCTCTATCGCCGCCTCAAGTTGTTTGAATTTAAAAGGCTTTAAAACCATTGAATTGATCCCCGAATTTTTCAATTCCTTGTTTCCAAGGCAAGTGGCATCCGAAGTGATCGCGATTATAGGCATGTCATATCCAAGCTGCCTTATCTGGCGGGAAGATTCAAATCCGCTCATTTCAGGCATACGGATATCCATCAGGATAACATCAAAATCCTGTTCGCTGACCTCCTTTAAAGCAAGATGACCGTTTTTGGTCCATACCACGCTGTGCCCGCAGGCAACTTCAAGCATTTCAGCCATAAGCGCGGCATTTTCCAGATTGTCTTCAACGATAAGAATTTTGTATTTCCCCGTTTTTTCACCCGAGACATTCATCTTTCTTCCTTTCTTAAACTATGCCGATGTTTGAAAAAGCGACAGGGGAGGCAAAGGCGCTTTTCGAACCTTTGCCAAAACCGCCCCGGAATCGTTAGAACCGTGACGGGAAAATCAACCGTCCCCTGCTTTTAATTTTACCCGCCTGCTTATATTGCAACAGCCGTGCCAATGGTTAATCAGCGTCAAAACACCCTAAATATATGGTTTTATATCATTACGGAAATCTTGACGCGTTTTTCAGGCGTTGTAATTACCAACATAAATGTTTTTTTCACTTTTTGCCGCCGGGTCATAATAAAAAAATTTATAATTTATAACAGCTTGAAAAATATCCATATTTGTTATAAAATATATTAACCGTTTTTTAAAAATTCTCAAGGAGTTGAAAAATGCTCTATAAAATTGTCTCGATATCACTTGCAATTCTTTTAGCCGTATTTTCAGGCGGGAATTATGCCGCCGCTCAATCGATAGCCGAAATCATTAATACCGCGGACGTTTATAATCAGCATTCCACTGAAGTCAAAAACCTTCTTGAAAACGGAGCGGAAGTTAATCAGCGCCTCGATAACGGCGAGACGCTTTTAACGTTCGCCGCTTCCAAAGGCTTATACGATATCGTAAAGCTCCTGCTCGAACGCGAAGCGGACGTCAATTCCAAAAATGACCAGGGCACGCCCCCCATTATAATAACAGCCGAAAAAGGCTTTCAATTCATCACAAAACTTCTTGCTGAAAACGGAGCGGACGTTAATTCGAAAGACATTGACGGAACGACCCCGCTCATCGCCGCCTCGGAAAATAACCATCCAGAATCAATAAAAATACTTATCGAAAAAAAAGCCGACGTCAAAATCAAGGACGACAAAGGCTGGTCCCCTATCGCAAGCGCGGCCGACCGCGGATACGACCAATGCGTGATGCTTCTTTTAGAAAATGGAGCGGACGTCAACGTTACGGAAAAAAACGGCAATACGCCCCTTATGATGGTCGCCGAAAAAGGCCATGACACCGTCGCCGTACTGCTGATCTCAAAAGGAGCGGACGTCAATTTAAAAAACGGCAATAACGTTACCGCCCTTATGCTCGCCACTGAAAACGACCGCAGGCTAATGGTCAAGCGCCTTATCGAAAAAGGAGCGGACGTTAATTTTAAAAATAACGACGGCAGAAATGCGCTTTCCTATGCGGTCGGCAAAGGCAAGATAGAAACGGCGAAAATTCTCATTGAAAAAAAAGCCGATACGCTTATTATCAATAACGACGGCAGAACCCTTCTGACGCTATGCGCGTTAAGATCGGACTGCGAAATGGCTAAACTCCTTATAAAAACCGGAATAGATATAAATGCATGCGACAAATCAGGCTATACCGCGCTTATGCACGCATGCGACAAAGGCTCCGTCGATATGGTCAGGCTGCTTGCTGAAGCCGGCGCGAACGTAAATATAAAAACGGCGGACGGAACGACCGCCTACAAAATAGCCGTAAAAAATAATATACCCGTAATTTTAAGCATATTGAATGAAGCTGGCGCAAAAGACTGATAAATTAAGACTTTTAAATTCCACCATTCTTACATGCGACGTTTTACATGCCTTCAGTATATCCGCCATTACTTGACTTAACGACCAAATGGTGCTAAAATTTTTAAGAAAATAACCAAAATCAATAAATTTTGAGGTGAAATCCATGAAGTTTAAACCTCCCTTTCATTCCGGCTCGTTGAAAGCCGCATTTTTCCTTTGTGTTCTATCTTTTTGCTTTTTTTCCGCGAATATTGTTTTCGCGACTTCAGAGATCGACATAAGCGCGCTCGTCAGGGAAAAAAATTATGATCTGGCTGCGACGGAATGTAAAAAAGCCGCGCTTGCGTCAAAAGAAAGCGCCAATTTCAAACAGGCTTACGATAACTTCGCCCTGATCCTGGATCAAAGCAAGTCGGCTAAACTTGATGAAGTCGCCGATTTTTATTCAAACGCCCCCGATCAGATGCTTTTGGTCAACCTGCAGCCTCTTTTCATTCTGACGTCGCACTTGAGGGCCGCCAATAAATTCGACACGGCCGCCAAAATACTGGACAAGATCAAAAGAGTCTCGCCGGACAACAGCTTTTTTAAAGCCACCGCCCCCGTGGTTTATTCCAAAATCGGCCGCGGCGCGGAAGCCGTTGAAATAATAAACGCCGAACTAAAAAGATCTCAAAGCCCCGAATATACCAAAGAACTCAATATAATGCTGGCTGACGTCTATTCGAACTCCGGCAAAACCCAGGAAGCGCTGGCTCTGCTTTCGGAAGAAATGAAAAAATATCCCGGCGATTCCCAGTATGCCGAATTCTTCACGTCCATCTCCATGCGCAACGGTGATTTTTCCAAATCCATGGAACTGGTCAAGGGCAATCTGCGGAAAAATCCTGGCGACGAAGCAAGTTTGCGAGCTCTGTTCACGCAGGCGATGGCCTCAGGAAATTTCGACGCCGCCCTCGAACAGTTTCAGAAACTCGCCAACGAAAAGCCGGATGACATTGCCATTAACACCATGGTAGCCGAACTCAACACCGTGGCTAAAAATTATGACAAAGCCGAAAAAAGCATTGATAAGCTCATCGCCCAGATTCCCCAAAACACCCGCGCTCAGCTTTTAAAAGGAAGGCTCCTCTTCGACAGGCAACAATACAAAGCGGCGCTCGAACATCTTTTAAAAACGGTCGATGATTTCGGCGACAGCGTCGAAAACAAAACCCATTATTATATCGCTATCTCCTATCTCAAGCTCAACGATATCGTAAACGCTCTCAAGCACATGGATATCGAACTCGCGAAAAACCCCGCCAACAGTAAGATACTTATGCGCGAGATCGAGGACGCCTTATATTCCGGAAAGCTTTTCAATACGGCCATAACGCTCTTTAGCGAACTCGCCCAAAAACATCCTGGCGACGCCGACATCCTCACCAAACTCGGACTTTTTTATTTTTATTCAGGCAAGCTCGATCTTGCGCTATCCACTCTCATACGCTCCCGAGAGATCATGCCGGACTCGATGTCCGTCAACTATATTCTCGGCGTGATCTACTCTGAAAAAAAAGACGCCGCCCGCGCGAAGGAATATTTTGAAAAATGCCTTTCGATGCCGCCTGACAAACTAGCCGGCGCATTCAAAATCGATTCCGAACAGAGCGCGCTTATGATATGGCCTTTCGCGCACCACTATTTCTGCTATATCCATTCGGCCCTCCGCCTCGGTAAAATGGAAAAGGTCACAGCCGGGCTGAACGAACTTTTTGCATTCCTCGATTCAAAAACGCCGCCGTCATTTGTCGTAAAAGACGTCTCAAAGGTAGATCCGCTCACCGCGCGCTTTGAATATTCCATCTTCAGAAGCTTCGAATTTTTCGCCCGGAACGTCCTGGACGCTGATTACATCAAAAAGATCGAAACCGCTGACGAACCGAAGGCCATACTCGATTTTTTCCTTTCAAAACCGGATGCCCGCGGCTGCTATGATAAATCCATGACCGAACAGTTGAAAGGCAATTACGAAAAAGCGCTGAACCACATAATCGAAGCGCTTAAGTCGGACCCGGACAATCCATTCCTTTTGATCCGCGGAACGTCCCTTGGAATATGGACCACCTCATACAAAGTGATGCCCGTCGCGAGCAAAATGATCACCATCCAGGCGCCCGCCCGCGATCTTTCAGACGAAGAAAAATTCATGTATGCGTACGCCAAAAGCCTTCAGGTCGGAGCTTCCGGCAATGTCCGCGAAGCCCTTCTGGGCGCTCTCGATCAATACAAGAAAACCGGGGCCCCGAAATATGATCCGCGCGTGATCGCCGAATTTGAAAATATCGCCAAAGCGGTAAAGGGCACCAAATTCAAAAAACTCAATCTCATGCTCGACGCGACGCTTTCATTTTATAAGGGCGACATAACCTCCAGCAAAAAAGCCGTTCTCGACTACATAAAAATGGAGCCCGACCTTTCGACGATGATCTGGTTCCTGCACAACATCGGCTCTTTCATTCTCCCCAGCGAAAGATAAAGAAATAAAGCGCTGGTAATAATAAAACACCGCGAATAAAAGAACGCCCGAAGATACATGTTCTTAAAGGCGTTCTTTTTTTATGCTCAAATATTATTGGGGCTGTGCCTGTTTAATCCTTACGGCAAAATCATGCGGCGGTTGGCTTAACCGACTTTAACGAACGACGGCGCCACAAAAATATTTCCCCCGTGCGCTTGATTCCTCCGCCCGGCAGCGGTATTTCTTGCCTCATATTTAACACGGACGCGCCGGCCTCGCGCGACATTATAAATGCTGTTTGCAAGATATAAGCGCCGAGAAATGCGGCCATGCCGCTTCAAACTTCGCGCTTTTTCAAGTTCAAAGAATATAAAAAAAGTGCGTTTCCTAACGAAAACGCACTTTTTTTTACTTATATATTTATTTAGTAAAAACTATTTTTTTTCTTCGGCTTTAGGCTCAGCTTTTACTTCGGCTTTAGGTTCAGCTTTTACTTCGGCTTTAGGTTCTTCAGCTTTTACTTCGGCTTTTACTTCATTTTTAGGTTCTGCTACAGCAGCTTTTTTGTTTCTTCTGTGTTTTCTAACTTTTTTTACTTTTACGGGTTCGTCAGAAACGACTTTGCCTTTTTCCTGCATGCTTACAATGTGTAAAGCTTCTGTCTGCGTCAATTCTTTACCGTTCTGGTTCTTTGAGAGATACTGGAGATAACCGGCTAAAGACAGATAAGCGGTCTGAGCGGTAAACGGTTTCAAACCGGCGACA
>CAZJFS010000017.1:0-24685 GCA_964545075.1 uncultured bacterium | reverse complement strand
GCTGAGTTTACTCCCATAACTAACATTGCGGCACAGAAAAGAATAACGGTAGCGATGATTAAGGTCTTTTTCAATTGATCCACGTCCTTTTAATTAATTTTTGTTTGATTTACTTGTTTGTTCAACAATTGGAAGTTATGTTATCACATCGCCAATAAAAAGTCAACAGAATTTTTTTTAACGCAAAATAACTATTTACTTTTCAAGCGTTTAATGATAATATTCTTTACTGCGTTTTAAATCAAAAAAATAATTAATAACAAGAAAGCAAAGTTAACTTCCAAAAATTATGAAACAAAAAAAAATTTTTTACTTCAAAATACCGGCTTTTTCTTTGCTCGTATTTTTTTTCGTGATTTTCTGGTTCGTCATTCCGGCATCCGGTTCAAGCCTTGTTTTTTTTAGAAACGACGACATTTTTTTAAATAAAAATTACGATCTGGATGCCACTTATTACGAAGTAAACAAGATAATAAACCTCGACAACACGGCCGAAAATTTGATAACTCAGCCTTCAGCATTGGTTTTCGACGAAAAAAACAGCCGCCTTATGGTAGGCGATTATCTTCTCGGCAAGATATATAACTACTCCCTCAAAACTTTCAAATTCGATTCCTTTTTCGGGATTTGGCCCGGAGAACCGAGGGTTTTAGGTCGCGTCGAAGACATATCGGTACTGCCGGGAAATGAAAATTACGCCATAGCGGATCCATTTTTCCACCACATAATCATTTGCAACAAAAGCGGCGGCGCTAAAATGAGCTTCGGAAGGATGGGCGTTCAATTTTACGAATTTAACGAGCCGTCCGGTATCGCCTGTGACGGAAAATATTTTTTTATAACCGACCGCTATAATTGCCGGATATGCGTTTATGATATTTTCGGCAGTTATAAATATTCATTTGGTTCAAGAGGCGTTCAGCACGGCCAGTTTTATCTTCCGACCGCTATATTAACCGGAAGTTCATCCGAGGTTTATGTTTGCGACTCCGGCAACGACAGGATCGAAATATTCGACAAAAAAGGCATATTTAAAAGAAGTATAGGCGCAATGGGCAGAGCCGAAGAGCGCTTTAACAATCCGACCGGCATATGCCTGGATGAAAAATCCAACCTTTACGTCGCCGATTCGCTCAACGGACGCGTCCAGAAATTTGACAGGAATGGAAAATACATGGGCCAGATAAGCGAATTGATTTCAAGCTTCGTGGCCGACGATTACCGGCCTGAATTTATATATAATATGCCCATGAATCTTTCTTCTAACGAAATAAACTTCTCCATGGGAACGCTTAAAAAACCCATACGCGTCCAGGTGGACAACAAAAACGGAAAGCTTTTCGTTCTCGACGCCGAATTGAAAAAAATCTATATTTTTGATTCAGATAATTTCAACAAAGGGCGAGAGCTTTTTAAGGACCGCCACTACATCAACGCCGCGAAATATTTTGAAAAAGCCGTGGTTCAAACGCCCGAAAATGTCAATGCGCTTTTTTATCTGGGATATGCCGATTATCAGCTTGAAAAATACAAAGACGCATTCCTGCATTTTACCGAGATAAAGGAACGTTTCCCCGCCAGCGAGGTCTCGAAATATGCCGATTACTATCAAAAAAAAATAAATTCGACGACATTCGAAGTGGCTGAAACGAATACGCATAAAAAAACGGACGTGGAAGGCGCCACGGACAGTTTTACCGGTTTTCCAAAAGACACGTCGGAAAACATTTTCGAAGTTCACAGAAAGGAATTCAAAAAATCATACAATGCGTCTTCCGCAGAAAAAGTTCCTACGGAAGAAGAGCTCGAAGAAGCCATGCTTGAAAAATATTACGGCATGAAACCCGCGACGGATGAAACTATTTTTCAGAAGCTAAGGCGAGAAAATTGGAAAGCGAGAAAAAAAGACAAAAAACAGACGGAGTACGGTCAAAAGTACGACAAAAAAACGGATGAAAAAACAAAGGAAAAAACGAAGGAACATTAAATGAAAAAACTTCTGCTCATAGGCGAAAAAATAAACGAAAGCCTATCGCCTGCCATGCATAACGCCGCGTTAAAACATATGAGTCTCGATTCGGACTATAAATACGAACTTTTCCCTATAAAACCCGAAAATTTCGACGTTGAAATGCAAAAACTCAAGTCGGACAAGGAACTCGCCGGGTTTAATGTCACCATGCCATACAAGACCGACATTTTAAAATTCGTCGATGAAACCGACGCATTTACCAAAAAATGCGGCGCCTGTAATTACGTGAAAGTTGAAAAGGGTCTATGGTCCGGTAGAAACACCGACGGATACGGATTCATTATGCCTTTAGCCAAAAGAAATATTTCGGTAAAAGGCTCCACAATGCTTTTTTTCGGTGCCGGCGGCGCGGCGCGGGCCGCGATATTACAGTGCATTAATAATGGCGCCGAACAGATAATAGTTATCAACCGGACGCCTGAGCGGGCGGTCAGTTTAAGGGAACAGATCATTGCCGCGACCGGCTTCGAACCAAATAATTTTTTAATTTATAGCTATAATGAATTGAAAAATAATGAATTAAGGTGTATAATTTTAGATGGAGGCGTAACATCCATTCGCGATCTCATTGCCGTGAGCAAAGTCATCGTGAACGCCACTCCCGTTTTTGCCGGAGGTGGCGATCTGTCTTTTGATTTTTCGCCTGAAATATTTAATAAAAACCAGATTATTTACGATATTTCTTATTGCGATAATGTTGAAAGCGGCCTTTTTAAAAGCGCTAAAGACTCGGACTGCCTTTTGATCAGAGGACATGAAATGCTTGCTTATCAGGGGTTTATGTCCTTTTTCAGCTGGACCGCGAAAAAGCCGCCGCTATCTATTTTTTTGAACGCCGCCGAAAAAAAGTGATATTTAATTTAATTTTTTCATATATTTTCTTGGAGGTAACTTAAATGGTTGAACCTAAAAAGCGACTGAGACTGGGCGATGCGTTACTGCAGGACGGCCTGGTAAACGACGAACAGCTCCAGAAAGCCCTTGAAATCCAGAAACAAAGCGGAAAGAGACTGGGCGCCGTGCTCGTCGAAATGGGCGTCGTTACGGAGAATGACATAGTTACGGTATTGGGCAAGCAGCTCGGCATACCCTACATAAATCTCTCGAACTATCTCATCGATCCCGCTACGGTCAGAATTATTCCCGAAAATATAGCGCGCCGCCATCAGCTTATTCCAATCAACAAGGTCGGAAATAAGCTCACGGTCGCAATGGTCGATCCGCTCAACATTCTCGCGATAGACGATATCCAGTTCATGACCGGTCTCGTCGTCAAACCAGTCGTCGCTACCTCCACCGACATCAACGACGCCCTCAATAACGCCTACGGAAACGAAGGCAAGATGGACGAACTCATGGAAGATCTCGGCGATATAGGTAAAGACGCGGCTGAAGGCGGCGACCTTGGCAATCTCGAAGAGCTCGATGAAAATGACGCCCCGATCATCAGGCTCGTCAACCTTGTAATCTCAAACGCCGTTAACGAAAGCGTTTCAGATATTCACATCGAACCCTTCGAAAGAGACATAAGAATCAGATACCGCCTGGACGGCGACCTGCACATAAACATGGAACCTCCGAAACGAGCTCAGGCGGCTATCACATCCCGCGTCAAAATCATGTCGCAATTGGACATCGCTGAAAAGCGACTGCCGCAGGATGGACGCATCAAGATAAAAGTCAACAACCGTCCTATCGATCTTCGCGTTTCAACCGTTCCAACCGTCTGGGGCGAAAAGATAGTTATGCGTATTCTCGACCAGTCGAACTTGAAACTCGATCTCACCGAACTCGGTTTCGAGCCTAAATCGCTTGAAAAATTCATGCACGCCATCTCGCTTCCGAACGGCATCGTTCTGGTCACCGGTCCTACCGGTTCCGGAAAAACGACGACGCTATATTCGGCGCTTCATACGGTCAACCAGATCGACGTTAACGTTATGACGGCTGAAGATCCAGTCGAATATAACCTTCACGGTATAAACCAGGTCCAGTGCCGCGCTGAAATAGGCCTTACGTTCGCCGCCGCCCTGAGGTCGTTCCTGCGTCAGGATCCCGACGTAATAATGGTCGGCGAGATCCGTGACTTCGAAACATGCGAAATCGCCGTCAAAGCTTCACTCACGGGCCATCTGGTTCTTTCCACGCTTCACACCAATGACGCGCCCTCGACGATCGGACGTCTGCTGAACATGGGTATAGAACCCTTCATGGTCGCGACTTCTCTTATTCTCATTCAGGCCCAGCGTCTTGTCAAGGTCATCTGCAAAGATTGCAAGATAGAATATAAGCCTAAACCTGACCTTTTAAAAAGCCTCGGTATCACGCCTGAAATGCTCGTTAAACTCGAATTGCCGCACTTAAACCTTAAAAACCTTCTTTTTTATAAAGGAAAGGGCTGTGAAAAATGCGGCGGCAAGGGTTACAAGGGAAGAGTCGGCATATACGAGGTTATGGCGATCTCGGATAACATAAGACGCATGATCCTCGACCGCGCATCGACGCTTGACTTGAAGGACGCCGCAAGAGCCGAAGGAATGCTTTCGCTGCGCGAATCGGCGCTCCGAAAAGTCCTTCTCGGAAAAACCACTGTCGAAGAAGTTTTAGCGGTCACGGCATAATCGAATAACTTCTTCGCTTTTATCGATGTTTTTAAATAAAGCTATACTCTTTTCACCGTTTTTTTGTTATAATTATATCAGGAAGCGAATTTCTTTGGTTCGCCGCCCTTGGAAGCATATTCATTTTTTTATATATAATCCTTATAGGAGGTATGGTTAATTGTTTATACTAAATGACCTTTTGAACCTGGTTGTGGATAACGACGCATCTGACCTTCATCTTACGGTTGGCACTCCGCCGGTTATCCGCGTTGACGGCGATCTGATACAGACCGACCTTGACGTTCTCACGCCAATGGACACGCGTTCGCTCGTTTATAACATGCTCACCGCCGAACAGCAGAAAGAGTTCGAGGATAACTATGAGCTCGATATTTCATACAGCGTGCATGGTTTCGGACGATTCAGGGTCAACATATACAGGCAGAGAGGTTGCATAGGCGCGGCATTCCGCGTCATCCCCTCCAAAATCCCTTCGCTCGACGAATTGAAACTCCCCTTGAAAGTCGCCGAATTCGCAAGGCTTCCGAAAGGCCTCGTACTTTTCACCGGTCCCACCGGTTCCGGCAAATCTACTTCTCTCGCGGCGCTTTTGAATCTCATCAACCAGGAACAGCGACTTCACATAATGACGATTGAAGATCCTATAGAATATCTCCACTATCATAAAAAATCAATAGTCAACCAGCGTGAATTGCACGTCGACACAAAATCATTCGGCGAATCCCTGAGGCACGTTCTGCGTCAGGACCCCGACGTCGTTCTCATCGGTGAAATGCGTGACCTTGAAACCGTCGAATCAGGCTTGACGCTCGCCGAAACGGGTCACTTGGTTTACGCGACATTGCACACAACCGACGCGCCGCAGACGGTCAACCGTATCATCGATATATTCCCGCCCTATCAGCAGCAGCAGATCAGGACGCAGCTTTCATTCGTTATCCAGGGCGTCGTCGCCCAGCAGCTGGCTCCGCTGGCTTCCGGAAAAGGCCGTATTCCCGCCATCGAGATCCTCGTTCAGACCTCGGCCGTCCAAAACCTTATACGCGAACAGAAAATACACCAGCTGTACACGGTTATGCAGACATCTCAAAACGTAGGCATGCAGACATTCGAGCAGTCTCTCGCCAGCCTCTTCTTCAAGGGCCAGATAACCATGGAAGAAGCTATCTCGAGAACTCTCTACCCGGAAGAACTACAGCGTATGTTAAAAGCCAGAACAATGTAAAGCTCAGGTAGAAAGGAGGGCGTCTTATGCCAAGGTTCGTATATACCGCGCGTAATTTCGAAGGCAAGGTTATAACCAACGATATGGACGGCGATTCCAAGGAAGCGGTTATTTCCAAGCTTCGCGAACGCGGTTATTTCGTCACTCAGATAAAAGAAAAAGGCAAAGAATTTCAGTTATTCCAGCGAAAGATCAATTCCAGCGAAATTTCAATATTCGCCAGACAGTTCGCGACGATGATCGGCGCGGGCGTTCCACTTGTCCGCTGCCTTACGATTCTCGGCCAGCAGTGCGAAAACCCCAGATTTCGTGATATTATAACAAAAGTCCGTCAGGACGTTGAAGCCGGCTCGAACCTTTCAAAAGCGCTCGGCGGCCATCCTAAAGTTTTTTCAAACCTGTTCGTCAACCTGGTAAAAGCCGGTGAAGCGGGTGGTATTCTCGAAGAAATTCTTTCCCGTCTCGCAAGTTACCTCGAATCGAGCGAACAGTTGCGCCAGAAAGTTAAAGGCGCCATGACCTATCCAGTCGTCGTATCGGCAATCGCCGTCCTCGTCGTCATATTCCTCATAGTATTCGTTCTTCCGACTTTCGAAACGATATTCCGCGACATGGGCGACGCCAAGCTTCCGCTTCCAACACGTATATTGCTCGGACTTTCCGCATTCATGAACCAATATTTGATTCTTATCGCCATAGGCGCCGTCGCGGCGTTCGCCGGCATCAAGAAATTCCTTGACAGCGAACGCGGAATAAGGCTTGTCGACACAAACGTGCTTAAAGTCCCCGTCATCGGTATGCTTCAGAAAAAAGTCGCCGTCGCTAAATTCACCAGAACGCTTGGAACGCTTATCGCTTCAGGTGTTCCCATATTACAGGCTCTTGAAGTTACGGCCGATACCGCCGGCAACGTGGTCATCGCCGACGCCGTCAACAAAACGCGCGCGTCCATCCGTGAAGGTGAAACTATATCCGAACCGTTGAAGGCTTCAAACGTTTTCCCGCCGATGGTCGTTCAGATGATCGCGGTCGGAGAAGAAACTGGTGAGCTCGACAAGATGTTGACCAAGATCGCCGACTTCTACGATCAGGAAGTCGATGTCGCGGTCAAAGGTTTGACTTCGGTTATCGAACCAATAGTCATCGTGTTCATGGGTATCGTCATAGGCGGCATAGTCATGGCCATATTCATGCCGATGCTTGAACTTGTCAACACCGGATCCAAATAATTAAGCATGATTGCTTTCACTATACACTTTCCACTATGAAAAATGCGGGCTTTTAATGGGCCCGCATTTTTTATTCAGTAACCGGGTTTTATTATACTGACGAATTTTCAAAAATGTTCCGAAAATCTTTGCTATATCATTGACAAAAAATTGCCGGTTTGCTATAATCAAAGTAGAACATGGGAAGTTCAAACTTTAAGAAAGGGGGAGTTTATATGATGAACAAACTTAGAACCAAAGGCACACAGGGTTTCACATTAATCGAACTTATGATTGTTATCGCGATTATCGGAATCCTTGCTGCTATCGCGGTTCCTAACTTTAACAGAGCTCGTGCTCAAGCAAAGAAAAAATCCTGCGTAGCCAACATGAAGACTATCGAAGGTGCTGTCGAACTCTATCAGATGGAGAACGGCACGGTCGACTCATTAAAACCTGCCGACCTCGCTACCAAGGGTTATCTCAAGACAGAACCAAAATGCCCGTCGGATCCCGGTCCTTCATATGATATCGCAATAGGCAAGGGTGGCGCCGGTGCAGCAGTTATGACCGATGTTGAATGCAAAGCTTCGAACTTTGCTCACGGCAAACTCAGCTTGCAGGAAACTACTAACAAAACAATGGGTCTGTAATTCAAAAAAATAATTTAATAAACCAATAATTTAAATGACGCCTTCTTTCAAGGCGTCATTTATTTTTTTATAGACAAAACACTGAAATTATTATAATATAATTTTTCAATATGGAAAACAAAAAATATTACTTCAAATGTTTTGCTATCGGCGCGGCTCTTTTATCCATAATATGGCATAATTATTATTTATCGCCCTGGATGATGGACGACTCGTTCATTTTTTTCAGATACGCCGAAAACTGGGCTAAAGGCGCCGGTATAGTTTATAATCCCGGAGAATTCATCGAAGGATATACATCGTTTCTCTGGCTTTTCATTCTCATGCTCGGCGCGAAGGCCGGTTTCGACATTACGGCGTTCGCGAAGGTTGCCGGAACGTTTTTTTCAATCGCATCTATATTTCTGACATCGTTTTCATGTTATTTTTTAAAAACAGACGCGCATGAATACGCCGGAGATACGGCCGTTCTTCTTCTCGCCTCTTCCATGGTTTTTCTTCCATGGGCCGTAAGCGGGATGGAAACTCCTCTTTTTTCATTCCTTCTGCTGCTTTCGATACTTTATTACGCCAAAACATCTGAAACCAAATGCACATATTCTTTTTTTTCGGCCGGCGCGTTATGCGCAATGGCGTTTCTCGCAAGGCCCGAAGGCGCTATAGCTTTCGCGGTCATGTTTTTTTCGGCTTTCAAATGCAGGCGGCCCCGTATGCTATTTGAAAGTTTGCTTTTCGCCGGCGGTTTCGCGTCGATATCGGCTCCTTTTCTGGCCTGGCGTTATTATTATTACGGCGCGCTTTTACCCAATACTTTCCACGCCAAGGTCGGCTTCACGGTCATTCAAATCCTGCGGGGCGCCGCATACGCCTCGGATTTTTGCGTATCTTCCTTCCCGCTTGTATTGCTGAGCGCTTCCATGTTTTTTTTCATTGGCAAATGGAACGATATCGGTTCAAAATTCTTCATTCTTCCGATCACTATTCTTTTTTACACGCTTTATATAATCGCCGTCGGCGGCGATTTCATGTACGCCTTCAGGTTTTTCGCGCCTCTCATGCCGATAATTTGCCTCACGTCTTCATATTCGGCGTTTTTTCTATCCTCGCAGCTATCCGAAAAATCGAAGACGCGCATAACGGTAAATACCATCATCGCGGTATCGCTGTTTTATATTTTCATTCAAAATTCAACGCTTCCCGAGCTTTTCGAAATTAAAGAAAGCCAGGCGGTAACCGCGGGGACTGAAATAGGACTTCTTTTAAAGCAAAACGCGCCCGCCGGAGCTATCCTCGCCACGAACACGGCCGGAATTATACCTTATTATTCAGGGCTTTACACGATAGATATGCTGGGACTTACGAATAAAGAAATAGCCGAAACCTGCGCCCCGGACAAAAGCGGCGGTTCCGCAGGGCATGAGAAAGGAAACGGAGCTTATGTGCTGACTAAAAAACCGCTGTATATAACGTTCGGCAATTTTCTTGGCCAGAAGGCCCCTCTTTATAAGGGTGATAAAGAAATAGCCGAGAGCGATGAATTTAAAAACGATTATATTCTAAAGGTTTATAAACTCGAAAAATGCGAAAAATTCTTTACGGTCTATGAGCGAAAAGCGCAGGCCAGATAATTGCCCTAATCAGACTTTCAGCGCCAGATACATAAGCCAGATTGCAACATTATTAAGCCCGTCGCGGGAAGCCTTTCTTTTAAAATCAACCATTTTAAAACCGTTATTCGAAATTTCAGTTTCCAGTTCTTCGCTATCATAGTATGCGAAAAATCTTCCCTTTTCATCCAAACTTTCGCCCGCGCCTTCCTTCAGAGAAAGATAAATAAGCCCGCCCGGACGCATCACCCGGTTCACTTCGTTTAAGACGGCCGCGAGCTTCGCCTTTGGAACGTGCAGCAGGGACGCCTGAGCGAAAACGGCGTCAAACGAAACGTCTTTAAAAGGGAGTTTCGTAAAATCAGCGCACAGAAAAGCTGCCCGGCACGGAGGCCGTAATGTCGACGATGCCATGGATGGCAGGGAGTCGACGGCCCGGCACGGAGGCCGTAATGTCGACGATGCCATGGATGGCAGGGAGTCGACGGCCCGGCACGGAGGCCGCAATGTCCGAAGCGCGGAATCGCCGTCCGTGGCGTTCGCCGTATCAGTTTCATCCGAAAGGCTCGTCAACCGTTTGGTTTGAGTCAAGGATTCCGCGGCTCCGCCGTTATCGCTATTGATAGCCGAAGATACCGCATGGCCGAGAAGTTTAAAGCTCAGATCGATGCCTGTCACGTTAAACCCTTCGCCCGAAAGATAAATCGAATCGCGAGCCGAGCCGCAGCCTAAGTCGAGGACGGAAATATTATGGATATCTTTATTTAAAAACCGCCGGGCGCCGTCGGTAAACATAAGACAAAGCTCATGAGGATCGGCGTTTATAGTGTTTTTGTAATATTGCTCCGCGTTATCGTCATAATACTTCATGCGAAAATCAAAGCCCCAGCTCTGAGCCGAAAGTGCTTAAAAATTTAAGGAATTCATTTTTTTCAGAACCGTCATAAGACGGATTCGACAGCTTAACGCCTGTTTTTCCGGCCATAAAATCAAAAGCAAATTTATTGAATCTATATATGGTGTTTGGAATGATCTCTTTTTTCGATATGGCGTCAAGCCGGCTTAAATTAGCCAGCTGGCCGTTTTTAAGCTCAACGCGCCCCGAAAGCGAGCTTGAATGGCGTTCGCCGCCTTCAAAAGAACTTTTAAGCGAAAGGGCGAGCTGGCCGTCAACGTATCTTGTGAGAGAAGGATTTTCTTCGTAAAACAGGGGAAGTGATATGCCGTCAAGATTAAACGTCACGGCGCTTGAAACGTTCGCGAAATTAGACTTGAACTCTAATTTGGCGATCCCGTCGAGAATAGCGAACTTGCACACGCCGTTTAACATCGAATTATATATGCTGTACGCCATGTTCAGATCGTTAAACTTAACGAGCACTTCAATATATTTATTATCGAAATATCTTATCGTCCCGTTCGCTATGCTGATAGCGCCTTCAATGTAGTTCTCGCCGGCGGAATTACGTGAATATTTCATGCCTCCGTCCAAATGACCCGATACGGATATGGGGATCGTCTGGGAAAATGAGGACAGGATTATGATCTTGGAATTGCCTTTCATTTTGAAATCCAGTGATTTTATCGACAGGCTTCTTTCAGAAACTATGTTTTCGAGTGTTTCGCCCGGCTGCTTCGCGAAATCATATTCAAAATTTATATCTCCGGAAACATTCTCGATATTAAGGCAAAATGGAAGCGGCAGCAGGGAAATTTCAGGAAAGTTCAGACTCAGCTTGAGAGATCCCGTTATTTTCTGATCATCTGAAGACGCTATCTTAAATTCCAAGCGCGACTTATTCCGGGACTGTATCCTCGATAGTATCGACAGAAAATTCGTCGCTGAAACGCCGGTGATTATGTCAGAAAAATCAACATTATTAAACCGTATACTGAAATTGAACTTTTTAAGGGATGAACGCAGGATGCTTCCGGAGAAAAAGAAAGGAACGTTACCTATGAACCCATACGCGTCGTTTATATTTATAAGTTCATCCGAGATCGAAACCGTTCCGCCTATTTCCGAGGCCTGAAGCGAATCGGACTTAAAAGGAAGGTTCATTCTGCATTTCGAAAAATTTCCGGTTCCGGTAAGCTGAACGGCATCATTTTTACGCGAAAGTTTTATCGCGAGAGTTATCCGGCCGTCCGAAAGATTATCAAGAAGTTTCCCGATCTCATTGTCGTTGAATATCATACATTCTCTGAGTTCGGCAGAAGGCATTTCAAGAAAATTGACCGAAACGTTAGGCATAATGCCGCCGGACTCGTTTATCTCGATATTGCCGGCGACCTCGACCTTAGAACTTAAAAGAAGTCCCGACACGTCGGTAAAATTTATTTTTTTATTTGAAAAATTTATATTCCCGGAAACGTTGCTGATGTTTTTATAGCCGGCATCCCCCTGTAATATAGCGTTAGACATGGTTAGTTCGCCGTAAATTTCAGGTTTTTCAATGGTGCCGTCGATTTTCAGATAGATTTTCGACGTTCCGGACGGAGAATAATGCGATATTATACCGCCTGCCCGCGTGAACGCAGGCGCGAAGCAGGCAAGGTCGAAATCCGATGAAAGTATCTCAGCTGAAACATTACCCGTCGCCTGATCGATCGAGCCTGATATCCTTGAAAGCGGCGCTGAAGAAACCTGCGTAAGATCGCTTAAAACGATCTTGTTCTTTTCGGCCTTAAAACCGAATCCGAGCTTAATAACACTATTAAAAGGAACATAAACAAGCTGAAGGCCAATCGCCCTGCCTGAAAATTCACCGATCTTACGTCCGAGACCAAGTTCCGGCAAATCAGATTTAAACGATAGATCGACCTCTCCCGTCGGAATTTGAAATTGGCCGGCGACGAAATTATCCTTCAATACCCGCACGGGAACGGAACGCAGATTGAATTCATAAGCGGCTTTGTTGAGCAGGACCGCCGCCTCGATCGTTTCGCCGCCAATTTCAAAATCACCGGAAGATCTTAATAGTTTGAAAGATAATCCGCGGTCTTTTTCAAAACTCATAATTCCATCGACCGCAGCCCGTTTAATTGAAGCGCCATTTTTAAGAATAAACCCATAATATTCATTCATATAAAAACCGGTGCCGCTTTTCAGAGCGCAGGAAATATTAACACGGGCGCGGTTTAAATGAGGCGCGGCGCCTATCGCTGCAAATAACTTTTGAAGGCTGGCGCCCAGTTCGCTGGAAAAAAGGACTGACGATGTATCGGCGGCAACGACCATATCGATGACGCATTCTCCCGGATGTATCAAATTAAAAAAAGGCGTAAAATGAATGTTGAGTTTTTCAACGGACGGCCCGGTCTGATCGTAGCGCGGATGAATCAGGCTTATTTTTCCGGTATAATCCCACGCAACGCTCTCGAACGCTCCGCTTTTTTTTATATCGTTAAAAACTTCCGATACCTGGTATAAAAAAATAAGATATAACAGCAATACCGCTGCCAACATCGTGGCGGCGGCGACTAAGTGCTTCTGTTTTATATAATGATATTTCGTCATAGCGGCAAATTATGTTATCAGTAAAATAATTAATTGTCAATTTATTATTTTTATGATATAATCGCCGTATTATGACTGAGAATACCGTTATAAATAACTTATTGAGTTATATTTCACTTCTTAAGACGCCGCCGCAAAATCCAGCCCAGCTTTATATGATAGCTATACAGGCGGCTTTGGCCTGCGGCGATTTCAACAAATTCAACATGGCGATAGATCGCCTTCGCGACCTTTTAGCAAAAAGTCAGGATACGGCGGCCGGTGAAACCCTGAAAAAATTCCTTCTTGACATAGAGCCTATCGTTTCCGATAAAGACTGGTCTCTTTCGGAATACAAACAAAAAAATCTTCTCGCAAAGGTAAACATCTTCTTTCAGGACTGCTTTGAAAACGTTTCGCTGGCGATGGACGACCGGCAGCTCGAGGAATATTATCTTGAATTCATAAAAACCAGACTCGATCTCGAATACGGTTATTCATTTCTCGCGCTCGCCCGTCACTTCATAGCCCGCGCAGACTACGAAACAGTTTTCAATCTCACGGAAACGGTTATCAATCGCTTTCCCGATTCGACATATGAATTTCTCGCGCTTGGCGATCTTCTTGAAATATATAAGATCGAGTTTGACGCGCTCGAACGGAACTCGGAAGATTATTCGGAAATAATAGAAAAGATCGTTCAGATACTTTTTTACATCATCAAAAAACATTCTTATCAGGCGGAAGCGTTCTCCAGGATAATAAAATTTTCCGGCATGGCTTTTCGCTACACCAACGATAAAAGCGCGAAGTCTTTTTTAGAAAAAATAACAGGCGCATTTTCAGAATCCATTTACGAAGAGGAAATAAAACTGAATTTCGTCAATTATTACATCGGCCGCAATAAGCTTGAAGACGCTCTCAAGTATCTCAACGAATTTGAAGAAGTCTTCCCGAGAACGACCAAAAAAACTCCGATCGACCTTTATAAGTTTGAATGTCACATCAGAAAATCAGACTGCTCGAAGGCGTTTGAAATATACCGTGGCATCGATGAAAAGCGCGTCAATGAAAATCCTGAAAATTCTCAGAAATACTATTCTCTGATCTATGACTTCGCTCTGCTCTTGGAAAAAAGCGGTCAATTCAAAGAATCCATCGCCGGACACGAAAAGGTCTATAAATGCTCGCCGTCAAAAAAAAATCGCGAAGACTCGCTTTATAAACTCATAACGCTTAATATAAATTCTTATTTCAACCGCAAGGAAAATATCGCCGAAGAGGCTAAGAATATAGTACGCGGTTACTGCATCAGCTTTACGACGAAATTCCCGAAATCGCAAAGGCTCGACGAGATAAAGCTCGTATACGAAGGCCTCAACGCTTCGATATCCTCGCAACCGGCTAAACCCGAAAAGACGGCGCCGCCGGAAATAAAGAAGGTTGAAAAACCTCGTGAAGTGGCCGAAATCGGAATTCCTCTCCAGCAAAAGAGCGCCCGGCCAGTAGTCGAAAACATTACCGCAACAAGCGGTCCTGAAAATATTAGCGCGGCCGAAGAAAAAAAAGTCATAAAGCCGCATGCAGCCGTTAAAGAAAGTCCTAAACCGCCCGTGACACAGCGGAGTGAAAAACCCGCCTTGACGGAACGTTCCGTCAGAGAACCGGAGAAAAGAATCGCACAGGAACATAAATCCGCAGTACTGCCCTTGGATTCTATCGATAAAAGCCTTAACAACGCAGTTTTATCAGAAAAGCCAGGGACGGATTTTTTGAAGCTTTTCGTTTACGCTTTGATAACGGCCTGCTATGTTTATATGTTCCTGTTTCTGCCCACATCGTCCATCGCCATATTTTACGGCAAAATGATATTAAGCTTCATTCCGCTCATTTTTATCTCCGGCTTCATTTTCTTCGGCATATTCAAAAAATTCGGCATATTCGAGTGACCGGAAATGAAAAAAAAACTTTTTATATTTAAAAAAGCCTATACGATGAATTTCCCCTCCGAATATAAAAAAGCCGTTCTGGTGAGCGGCGATAAGATCGAGGCGCTTCTCGATGCAAGGGAAACGTCTTTATTTATGGATGCGCAGGGAGCGAAGACTGAAATATTCGATTTTTCTCATTTATATTGCCTGCCGGGGTTTTTCGATTCGCACACGCATTTCATGCAGACTGGATATAACGCTTCGGTGATAAAGCTTAACGAAGCTTCTTCGATCGAGGGAATAAAGGACGCTATAGCCTCATCGATCAAAAATAATACGGCCGCGGACAATAAAGGCATCGTGATGTCACACGGTTTTGACGAATCATCTTTCCCCGAAGGACGAACGCCCGATAAAGACGATCTGGACGCCGTTTCAAAATCAACCCCTATATACGCCGGCCGCGTCGATCATCACAGCGCAGTTGTAAATTCAGCTTTTTTGAAACTTTTCGAGACTTTCCTGAAAAACAACGGCGCGGACAAACGCGCATTCGAAACCGGAATATTAAGACAGCGCCCGAATTACGCTCTTAAAAGCGAATTGATACGGTTATTTCCCGAAAAAAAAAGGATGGAAGCCTTCAGAAAAGCTGAACTGATCGCGCTTAAAGCCGGAATAACCTCTTTATGCGCTCTGGAAGGCGGCGCTATCTCTGACGAATCGGACGTAAATTTCGTAAACGGCATGACCGAGAGCGCTAAAAATCTAGTTAATATAATACTGTTCAGACAGGACACGGACTTTTCAAAAGCCTCGAGAATGGGACTCGGCAGGATTGGCGGGTGCCTTCTCGTAGACGGTTCCTTCGGCTCTTCAACCGCCGCGTTAAAAGCGCCATACCATAAATCCAAAAACAACCGCGGCATTCTTTATTTTAAAAAGGAAGATCTATATTCATTCATGGAAAACGCCCACGCTCACAACCTTCAAATGGCGTTTCACGCTATCGGCGACGCCGCGATCGAAATGATGCTGGACTGTTATGAAGCTCTTTTAAAAAAAGCGGCTTCCGCCGCGTCAAACGACATGCGACATCGCATCGAACATTTCGAACTTGCTTCTCCGCGCGATATAAAAAGAGCGGCTGATCTCGGGATAGTACTTTCGATGCAACCGGTCTTTGAAACTCTATGGGGAGGAGAATCAGCGATGTACGCCGAACGGCTCGGGAAAAAAAGGGCGCTTCAAACGAACCGGTTCGCGTCCATCCTTAAAAGCGGATGCGTAATAGCCGGCGGATCCGATTCCGACGTAACGCCCATGTCGCCCGTCAACGGCATTCACGCGCTCCTGAATCTGCCCAACGAATCCGAACGGATATCCGCCTGGGACGCCGTTTCAATCTTCACCAGAAACGGCGCCTTCGCCAATTTCAAGGAACGCGAACGCGGAAGCCTGGCACCGGGAAAATACGCGGACATGACGGTCTGTGACGCCGATATTTTCGACTCGAAAAAGGAAACGGTTAAAAACATAAGGATCGCCGCTACCATAGTCAAAGGCATGCAGGCATATAAAAATGAAAAAATAAAAGGCCGGAGATAATATAATGAATTTTGAATACATAGACAAATACATATCCATGGCGCTTATGGAAGATCTCGGCCAGGCCGGAGATATAACCACCAACGCCACGATCGGGGAAAAGCTGGTATCGACAGCGAACATCATATATAAAACTGACGGCGTTTTGGCTGGAGTACCTCACGCGCTAAGGGTTTTCGAACTGCTTTCTAAAACGCTGAACTGCCCTGACGTGAAGATCTATAAAACAACGGACGATGGAAAGGCCATAAAAAAAGGCGCGATAATCATTAAAATTTCAGGCAGCACTCGTCTTATCCTGAGCGGGGAACGGACATTCTTAAACATCCTTCAGCGAATGAGCGGAATAGCCACTTACGCCAGAAAGCTTTCTGATTTGATCGCCGGAACCGGAGCCAGGATCGTCGACACCAGAAAAACGACCCCTAATTTCAGGATATTCGAAAAAGACGCCGTACGTCTCGGCGGGGCCGCAAACCACAGGTTCGGCCTGTTCGACGGAATATTAATAAAAGACAACCACATAGCCGCTTCGAAAAGCATAACCGCCGCAGTTAAAAAGGCCAGGGCATATGCTCATCATCTAATCAGAATAGAAGTGGAAACCAAAAATATTGAGGAAGTAAAAGAAGCGTTAATGTCAGGAGCCGATGTAATAATGCTCGACAACATGCCGCCGGCCGAAATGAAAAAGGCCGTAAAACTTATAGACGGTGGCGCGATAACCGAAGCGTCCGGAGGAATCAACGAAAACAACATAGTCGAGGTCGCGCGGACCGGAGTCGACCTTATATCTATAGGCGCGCTGACGCACTCGGCCAGATCCGCCGATATAAGCCTTGATATAATTAAAACCGCCGAAAAAAAATGGACAATATAAACACCACCCTTCAGACCTCAAAAAAGATACTTATATTCATATATATAATTTGTATATTTATCTTCATATTCTTTTCAATGACGCTTTTATACCTTAAGAGCAACTATTTTGCCGCGATGCTCGACATCAATATCTCCCGGGCGCTAAATCAGAGCGATACATTCGTTTCCTACCGCAAGATCGACGGCGATCTCCTTTCCAAACTCACGCTGGAAGATATCACCGCGATCCCGAAAAAATCAAGGAACGCTCCGGGAAGCATTGATTTACCGTCGGAAATATTGTTCGGCGTAAAAAAAATCGAGGCAGTAATAAACCCTCTTTCGCATATCTTCAATTATTTAACTTTTTCGAGTATTCCCATCGATTCGACCGTGTCGGGCGCCTTCTTCAAAACTCGCGGAGGAACCGTAGAGATAGGAATGCTTACGGCAAGACTTCTTTTTTCATATATAAAAGGCCGGCCGTCGCCCCTGACATTAAAAGCGGCGTTTGATTTTTCATCTCCCTGGGGCGGCACGCTCGCGACTTCCGCGGTACGCCTGGAAAGCGCTTACAAAGAAAATCCCGGTGAAAATAAATGGCTGAACTTGACGCTGACCTGCGACAAAATGATCGCAAAACCCGGAGCCTTTAATCTCGACAATTCTCCCGTTTCGTTCATCATATCGGAGCTGGCGGCCGATATCGATTATCCCGCCCTGAAGGAACTCACGTCAAACGCTATGCGCGCCATAATATGCGGCGGCAGTTTCACGGTCGATAAATTCAGGCATACCCCTTCATCCGGATCCGTCGAAATCAACCTCGGGATATCGGGATTCAACACATCGGATTTTTTCAGGAAGAATCCGTTACTGGAAACTCTCGTAATGAGCGATTCAATGGAAGCCGCTATCTCGTACCGTGGAAACATTAACGATCTACGGGCCGGTTCCATGGAAGCCGCGATAACCTTCGCGGATTCATCTTTGCTCGAATACAAACCCGACAGAAACTGGATTTTTACCAATCAGGGATTCGGCGATTTCGTCACTTCGCTCGGGCTCGGACCCGACCTTACGAGCAAGGCCGGAACCATAGAAATCAAAGCCGGACTTTCAGCTCGAAAATTAAAATTAAATAAAATCTCGGTGAGATCTTCAAACTATACTTTCGAAGGCAGCGCCACGATAGATGAAAAAGACGTTATCGACGGACACGCCGAACTTAAGATACCTCAAAGCATCCTTTTAAAAAATACCCTCGGCGTGGATTTCACTTCCATGAAGGATGGGCTCGCAATCTACGGGCGCATAATTGGAAGCGCTTCGAATCCGCTGATAATGTACGATATGGACGCGGAATCATTAATGCGCATTACGAAGGACGTAATGTACGATAAATTCAAGAATTTTTTCAAAACGGACAATGGCAAAAAATAACATTCAGATCGGCAAGGTGTAATTATTATGGCAAAACAATTCATACTCGGCGAAAAATACCCTTTAGGATATAACACTTACAGCCATTTCGGGCTTAACCTGCTCACCAACCCTGAGACCAGAACGGAAATTTGCGTTTTCTATTACGACCGTCAGGCTGACCGTTTCATATACCAGTTCGGCTATAACGTGGGTCAGCCTTCGCAGGAGCCGGAGGTCCACAAAAAACATAAGGACATTCCGGGCATGGCTGAAGCAAGGGCTTATGAGCGCGACTTCGGCTTGAATTACGGCAAAATCGGATACATTCATAACGAAGCGAAACTTAACGTGACCTTCGCTAAAACCGATCCGTTCAACCTTTTCATGAAACTGGAGCCGTCCGACATAAACATTGAAAAAGGCTATTTTCTTCTGCTTTTCAAGGGCGCAAACGACGCCCCTCTCAAAATATCGCGCACGCTTTCGAAATCGCTCTTCAGCTTCGAAGCTTTCGACGCCACCGGCGGTGCGATACACGCTTATAACCAGAACGGAGGCAACGAAAATTTTTCCGTCCTGTCCACGTCTCTAAAGTTAGACGACATCTTCAAGGAAAACAAGCTTTATTTATACGAAGATATCTGCGAAGGCGATGTTTTCTGCGTTTCACCGCATAAATTGACCTATTTCGGAATTTCTTCAGAGCTTGAAATGAATGATATAAATAAAATAGACGACATGGAACGTATTTTCACGTCCTCGAAAAAGAAGTTCCTTTATTCGTCAACGAATTTCACCACGAATTATTTCAACGATATCGGCAACGCCATATGCGCGCCAATATACTGGAATATGTCATATAACCCCGAAAAAAAGGCCGCGTATCTGCCGGTATCCAAGTCCTGGGTAACGATGATGGAGGAAAACTACGGCATCGAAAACGAAAAAAGGGGCGGCCCGCTCGTATTCAACTGGGATACAGCCTTCGCGTCCATGATAGCGGCGCCGTTCAACTACGAGCTGGCCGCTGACCTCGTTTCGAACCTTCTCTCATATATCGACGATACGGGCCGCATACCGCAGCTTATTATAGACGACATCGTCTCGGACAGAACGAACCCGCCCGTCATTACCGCCGCGGTCTGGAACGCTTATCTTTATACCAAAGACAAGGAATTCCTGGCAGGATGCTATCACAGGCTCAAAAAATATTATAACTTTCTCAAGAATAAAAGGACGGGCAGCAAGCCATATCTGCTGTCATGGGGCGCGGATATAAACGAAAAAAATAACGGGAAAACGAAAAATTATATCCCGGGAAAAGTCGGCGCGATTTATGAATCCGGCATCGATGACAGCCCCATGTGGGACGATTTCAACTTCGACCCGTCCAAGCTGACGCTCGACGGCGACTGCGTAGATCTCACTTCGCTAACGGGCTATTCTGCGGCCATTCTGGCGCTGATGGCTTCGGAATTAAAAATAATGGACGACTATTCATTTTTCGCCAATGAAGCGATGAATTTTCAAGAAGTTATACTTTCAAACCTCTACGACGCCGAAAAAGGAATTTTCTCCAACAGAAAAAACGATGGAACTCTCTCCAGGGTATACACGCCGACATCATTTTATCCAATGCTTTTCATACGCCTTTCACGCGAAATGAAGCAAAAAATGAATGAGCACTTCAAAAATCCGGATTTCTTCGGGACAATATTTAAAGTAATGTCGCTCGATCCCAATCACCCGCTCGTGTCAAAGGACGGAGACTACTGGCGCGGAAGGATATGGCCGCCGTTCAACTACCTGGCATATAAAGCTTTGAGAATGCAGGGAATGTTCCGCAAGGCTTATGAGCTGGCTTTAAGCTCCGTTCGCCAGTTCCAATTCGAATGGCAAAAATCTTCGCATGTGCACGAAAACTATAGCTCCTATACAGGCTTCGGCGAAGCTCAAAACGGCATTTACTGCCGCACATCCCCGTTTTACACATGGGGATCGCTTATGGGGCTTATGTTTCTGGAAGAATTCTTCGAGATACAAGTCGACGGCAAATTCAGGCTTGGAAGCTTATTCTCGCTCGACGACGCCAAAATAAGCGGCCTGCGCGTCGGAAAAAACAGGATCGACGTGCACTCTTCGCCGCAGGTGCTGGAACTTTTCATAGACCGCGAAAGAAAGATAAAAGTATCGCCCTGCGCGATGATATTCGATTACTTTGAAAATGAATCGAAACTGCGCTTCAAGGTCATCGGACGCGGGCCGACCCAGTTTAAGATATCCAAGATAGGCGACTCCCTTTCGGCTTACGTTAAAATAAACGGCGAGATAAAATGCTTCGCGAGCATAGTGCGAAGCAGCCCGATAGTCTTCGAATTCGATTTCGGCGAATTGAAAGAGGACTCGGAGACGGGCGAGATATCGCAGGAACCAACATTGATCGAAATAGAAAAAGTTTACGCTAATACAAGGGACTAGATCACGACATGGCCAGAACCCCGATGATGGAACAATATCTTTCGATAAAAGCCCGCCATCCCGGAATGATACTTTTATTCAGGGTTGGCGACTTTTACGAAACCTTTTTCGAGGACGCGAAGATCGCCTCGCAGGAACTTAACATAGTTCTTACGGCGCGCGGCAAGGAATCTGCGGGCGAGGAAATACCTCTCGCCGGAGTCCCTTACCACTCCGTCGATAATTACATCGCCAAGCTTATCAAACGCGGCTATAAGATAGCGGTATGCGATCAGATCGAGGACCCGAAAGAGGCGAAAGGCGCGCTTGTCGAGCGCGACGTGACGCGCATCATAACGCCAGGCACGCTCACCGAGGCCAATTATCTCGAGGAAACTTCCAACAACTATCTGGCCTCGATCTATCACAACAATGGAATATACGGATTCAGCTATATAGATATTTCGACTTCGGATTTTTACGTCTGCGATTATTCCGGCGATTCGGCGCTGCAATCGCTGATCGACGAATTCATGAGGCTTGACCCCGCCGAGGTTATCATCTGCGAGGAGCTATACCTAAACCCCGACTTCACTTCAAGACTTTCAAGGCCGGGCGGGTCCCGTGTCACGATGAGCCAGTTCGAAAAGGATTATCCGGCCTCGCAATCCGAAGCGGCGGATTTTCTCTGCGGGCATTTCGGAGTTAAATCGCTGGAAGGATTCGGGATCACGCCCGATTCTTTCGCATGTTCGACGGTCGCGGCGGCGGCCGTCATAAAATATCTCCGCCAGACGCAGAAGAACAGCGTTCCTCACATAAAAAAAATCACGCCGCGCCAGAAATCGATATATATGCACCTGGACATACAGAGCCGGCTTTCGCTCGACATAACGCCTTCGCTTTTTTCAGTCCTTAATTTCACGAAAACGGCCATGGGCGGACGCGCGCTTAAAACCTGGCTTGAAACGCCGTTATGCGACATAGATCAGATCAGATGGCGCCAGGACGTCATTACGGAATTCCGCGATAATTTCCGGCTGAAACGCGAGATAACTGAAAGCCTCTCCGGAATTTACGACATTGAAAGAATAATGGCGCGCGTTTCCATGCGGACCTGTAATCCGAGGGATATAATAGCTCTGAAAAAATCCCTTAACGCCGTGACCGCCATCAAAATGGCGCTGAACGGACACCCTGAGGACGGCATCATCGCGCGTTACGTTTCAAAAATAGCTGATCTGTCGCATCTGGCCGAACTTATAGGCCGCTCGATATCCGACGACCCGCCGGTTTCGCTCAGGGACGGCGGAATAATAAAGGCAGGCTTCGACGAAAAACTCGACGAAGTGGTCAAAATCGCCAGGGGTGGAAAGGAATGGCTTTTAAACCTCGAGCAGAAAGAGCAAAAACGCAGCGGCATAAAATCGCTCAAGATAAAATATAACAGAATCTTCGGATATTACATAGAGATAACCAAATCCAATCTCGGCAATATACCGGCCGATTATATTCGTAAACAGACACTTGCCGGCGCGGAGCGGTTTTATACCCCCGAACTCAAGGAAATGGAAAATCAGATATTAAACGCCGACGAGCAGCAAAAAAAACTCGAATATGAGATATTTCAAAGGCTGCTCGACGAGATACTCAAGGACACCGTGAATATTTACGAATGCGCCGGCGTCATATCCGTCATAGACTGCCTCGCGTCGCTCGCGGAGGCCGCCGGACGCTATAATTACTGCCGCCCTGAAGTCACTGACGGCCCGGAAATGGAAATAATAGAAGGCCGCCATCCCGTAGTCGAAAATAAAATGAATTATATCGGATTCATCAATAACGATACGCATATAGGCGGAAAGCACTCTCACGTGCAGATACTGACGGGCCCCAACATGGCCGGCAAATCCACTTATATACGCCAGGTAGCGCTCATAACGCTTATGGCTCAGACCGGCTCTTTCGTTCCAGCCAGATCCGCCCGGATCGGCATTTGCGACAGGATATTCACGCGCATCGGCGCATCCGACAACCTCGCGGCGGGCCAGTCGACCTTCATGGTCGAAATGATAGAGACCGCCAATATATTAAACAACGCAACGGACAGAAGTCTTATAATTTTAGACGAGATAGGCCGCGGGACTTCGACCTACGACGGCCTTGCCATAGCGTATTCAGTCATAGAATTCATATTAAACGGCGGAGGAAACCTTTTAGACGGAGCGCGTACGCTGTTCGCGACGCACTATCATGAACTGACCGTGCTCGATAAGACGTATTCCAAAATACAGAATTTGAACGTGGCCATATCCGAAACGGATTCCGGCATAGTTTTTCTGCACAAGATACTCGCGGGCCCCGCCACTAAATCATATGGAATACACGTCGCCCGGATCGCCGGGCTCCCGGATCAGGTTATCACCCGCGCCAACGACATACTGGCCACCCTGGAAGCCAGCGATGAAAAAAACAGCATCGCCAAACTCTTGAAATTCGGCGGCAGGGCGCGTCAAAAAGCCGACGAAAACCAGCTCGATCTCTTCGAAGCCAAACCGGCTCCGCCTCAAATATCCGCGGAAGTGGAAGAAATGGTGAATACGCTTAAAAACATCGAGGTCAATTCCACTACGCCCATGGAAGCATTAGCCAAACTCAACGATCTGATAAAAACGGCCTTCAGGGTAAAACTCTAATATTTACCGCTTTTAAAGAATAATGGCGCATTTTTTGAATGAATTGAAAAAGCTTTCAAACGCGCGAGCCGAAAACGGCATGATGAAAAAAACGAGCGCGAAAATCACGTGCAAGACCGGCGAAAAAGTAAAAAGCAGTCCTTTAGGCAGGACTTATACGCCTTCGACCGGAACCTTTAAAAGTCCTTTGAACAGGAATTCGGCCGATTCAAGTTTTTCAAACGCGGCCAGGTGAGAGGGACAGCCCACGCAATCCGAGGTCCCGAATTTCGGAAGATAAAAAGCTGCGTTAATAACTATTCCGAGATTCATTACGCACTCCCGGCCGGCCTTCGCAAAGGGCTTGTAATAGGCCGCGATGAACTTCACGTGCGGGTCCACCGTGAGATAGTCGATATGCCACCTGACTTTCTTCTCACGCGCCGCGTGGCGCCTGACCCGGGCGCTCAGATTCTTCTGGGCCGTTCCGGTGTATACATAAAAAGCTGCGGGAAAAAGCATCGCCCCTTGCGCGCCCACTTTTATAACGCGGTCTTTTTTCAATTGAAAAACGGCATGATATATACCGCAGTCATTATTTTCCATAAAAATTCTCCATTCGTTTTTTCCAGATATTTACGCAAATGGTTTTCAATAGCCAGCGGGCCATTATATGCATGCCTGATTATAACAGTAAAATAAAAATTTGACAATAGCAGCCGCTTAATCATATTGAAAAAATAATGGAAATCTGTTATCATTTCATTCTATGAAGATACTTCTCGTTTATTTTTCAGGCACCGGAAATACCCAATATTATTCGGAACTCATGGCAAATGAGATTTCCAGGCGGGGGCATGCTTGCGAACTTTTCAACATC
>CAZJFS010000016.1:0-43523 GCA_964545075.1 uncultured bacterium | reverse complement strand
CGAGAACGAAGAACTGGAAGATCCTTCGCGCGCCTTCTACAATAAAAATCCGTGGTCAAAAATGATGATACTTTTCGCCGGTTCTTTCATGAATTTCATTCTCGCCTTCCTTATTTACTGGCTGATATATTCGGGATACGGAATAATGCAGAAGCCCTTTTATTCGGTGCCCGTTGTAGCCTCCATAATGAACGGCTCGCCGGCGTACGAGGTCAACTTAAAAAAAGGCGACATCCTGCTTGCCGCGGATTCGATCGAAATGAAGACCTGGGATGATTTCAGATTTTATATACAGACTAAGGCTGACAAAGAAGTCAATTTAAAAATAGGACGCGACGGCAAAACGTTTGAAACCAAAATAACGCCCAAAAGCCATCCAAAGACTTTCAAAGGTTACATTGGCGTCGTCTCCGACAGCATAAACGAAGCCGGCGAAATAATACCCGAAACGACCGCGTTTAAAGCCAAATTCAAACAGGCCGACAGGATTTTAAAAATAAACGGACGTGAAATAAAATATTTCGCGCAGATAGAAGACGCATTAAAGGAATGCGAAGGAAAAACAGCCGAAATACTCGTTAAACGCGACACGGCCGAGATAATGATCGCGACGCGCGTTGACATGCCCGAACAATTCGGCATAATGCCGCCGAACATTCCTGTAATGGGCGACGTCATGAGCGGACTGCCGGCTGAAAAAGGCGGAATGCTTCCTGGCGACCGCATCGTTAAGATCAACGACCAACAGATCGATACGTGGGGCCAGATGCTTCGCGTCGTAAGCCTGAATCCCGGGCGCGAGCTCAAGATCACCGTTATCAGAAACGAAAAAGAAACGCTTGATCTTAAAGTAACTCCTAAATTAGACAACATGTCCAACGAGGGAAGAATCGGCGTTTCAATGAAAAATTCGGTCGGCGAAAGGCTCGGTATTGTCGAAGGCGCCAACGCCGCGTTCAATCAGGTCGTAATGCTCACGACAGAAATGCTCAAAGGCATTAAAAAGCTTCTCATCGGAGCCATTTCAACCGAATACGTGCAGGGACCCGTCGGTATCGCCAAGGTCGTTAAAGATCAGGCCACCGAAGGTTTTTTCAGTCTTTTAAATATTACGGCCCTCCTCTCCATAAATATCGGCCTCTTAAACCTTTTCCCGATACCCGGCTTGGACGGCGGCAGGATAATATTCACCTTCCTCGAAGCCATCAGAAGAAGAAGGCTCTCGTCAAAGGTCGAGGAAGGCATACACACGGTCGGCATCATAATGCTTTTGGTACTTGCCGTTCTGATAACCTATAAGGACATAATACGCCTTATCGGATGGAATTAAGCTGCCGGAGAACAATGAAAAGTGAAAAGAGAATATTTTAAGAACGCGGGCTTCGCCCGCTCAATTTTGAAAAGTATATAAGTAATCTTTAATATATTAAAAACAGGGGGAATTTCAAGTGCGTTTTTCACAGGCATTCATCAGAACTACAAAAGAAGACCCGGGCGACGCGGAGATAATCAGTCACAAACTATTGATGCGCGCGGGAATGATAAGAAAACTGGCTTCCGGCATTTACATCATAATGCCGCTGGCAAATCTCACGATCAAAAAAATCGAGAATATAATCAGGACTGAAATGAACTCGGCTGGCGCCCAGGAAGTTATAATGCCATGCGTTCTTCCGGCCAATCTCTGGAAAGAAACGGGCCGCTGGGAAGTTTACGGTTCCGAAATGCTCAAGATCAAAGATCGCGCGGAACGCGAATATTGCTTTGGCCCGACGCACGAGGAAGTTATAACCGATCTCGTCCGCCGCGACATAAAATCATACAAGCAGCTGCCCGTGATACTTTATCAGATACAGACCAAATTCCGCGACGAAATACGCCCGCGCTTCGGACTCATGCGCGCTCGCGAATTCACCATGAAAGACGCTTATTCGTTTGAAGCTAGCCAGGAACAGCTCGACGTAAACTATAAAAAGATGCACGCCGCCTATTGCAATATCTTCAAACGCTGCGGCCTTAAATATACCGTTGTTGAAGCGGATTCAGGGGCCATCGGCGGATCGTCCTCCAATGAATTCATGGTTATCGCACCCTCGGGCGAAGACGCTATAGTTTACTGCGATAAGTGCGACTATTCGGCTAACGTCGAAAAAGCCACGACGAAGATAGATAAAATATTAGGCCAGGCAGAAAAACCGTCCGGCGAAAAGCCTGAAAAAATACACACGCCCGGCGCGGCAACGATAGACGACCTCTCCAAATTCATGAAGGTCCCGAAGAAAAAACTCTGCAAGATACTTTTCTTTACAAACGGAAAAGCCGCTAATGACGGTCGCGAAGATGTTGTAGCCCTCATCTCTGGCGAATTCGAACTCAACGAGATCAAGCTCAAAAACTATCTCAACTTCATTAACCTCGAATTGATACCCTCGGAAGAAGTCCAGAAAAGGACCGGCGCATATCCCGGATTCGGCGGACCGTTAAACCTTAATCCCAATATCCGCGTAATTGCCGACAATTCGATTAAACATATCTCCGACTTCGTCGTCGGCGCCAACGAAAAAGATTATCACGTTAAAAACGTCAATTTGAGCGATTTCAAGGTCACCGATTTCACCGATCTCATGATGGTCGACGACTCGCACCCCTGCCCTAAATGTGAAGGCACGCTTAAAAAGACGCGCGGCATAGAGGTCGGACACATCTTCAAACTCGGAACCAAATACTCGACCGCCCTCGGCGCCAACTTCATCGATGAAAACGGCCAGGAAAAGCCGATAATAATGGGATGCTACGGCATAGGCGTCGGCCGCACGATGCAGTCGGCGGTAGAACAGAACAACGACGATAATGGCATCGCATGGCCCATGCCGATCGCGCCTTTCCATGTCATACTCGTACTTTTGAACTGCAATGACGAAGCCCAGAAAAACTGCGCCGAAGAGCTTTATGAAAAAATGAAAGCCGCCGGCGTCGAAGTCATCTACGACGACCGCAACGAAAAGCCGGGATTCAAATTTAAAGATGCCGACCTTCTCGGAATTCCGATCAGGATAACCGTAGGAAGATACGTTGGCGAAGGAAAAGTTGAATTCAAGCGCCGCCTGGCTAAAGAGCCGACCTTAATCGGCGTAAACGAAGTCGTTGACATAGTAAAAGCTGAAATAGCCAAAGAGATCCGCGGCCTGTAAAAACGCCGCCGTAGAGTAAATAATTATGAAATATGCCGTAATTTATAATCCTAATGCGCGAAATTCAAAAAAGCTCTCATGCGAGCGCATCGCGGAAATAATAAAAGAAAAAGGCATGGAATCGCTCATTTATAAAACCACCAGGCGCGGCGAGGCAATAGAACTCGCCGCCACAGCGGTTTCAGAAGGAGCATCCCGCATATACCCGGCCGGCGGAGACGGAACCCTGAACGAAGTGGTCAGCGGACTCATGAAGTTATCTGACGAAAAACCCGGCCTGGTTCTTCCTATCGTCTGCCCTATACCGCTCGGAACGGTAAATGTTTTTTCAAAAGAGACAGGATTTTCCGAAGACCCCGAAAAAGCCTTTCTTTCTTCATTTTCAGCGTGCGAGGAAGCGATCGACATAGGCCAGTGCAATGATCGCTTCTTCATCCTCATGACAAGCGCAGGGTTTGACGGTTTCATCATCAACGAACTCGAAAAAATGATAGCCAATAAATCCAATATCAAAAAATTCACGGGGCCGCTTGCGTACGTAATCATCGGATTCCAGACGCTTTTTACATACGCTTTCCCAAAACTTAAAATAAGCGCATGTTCCATATTCGGAAAAAAAGAGTTCATCGGCGATTTCGTCGTGGTATCTAATTCGAAGTTTTACGGCGGCAAGTTTATTTTAAACCCGGCGGTAAAAATGAATGACGGTTTTCTTGATGTTTTGATCTTTAATTCAAGGTCAAGATTTGAATTTTTGAAATTTTTCTGCATGGTAATGGCTAAAAAAACCGTATTCAAAGGCCTTGACGTTAAATGCGTGCCTGTTAAAAGCTGCGATATCGAATATCTCTCGAAAGACGGCGGTTTCACATATTCGCAAATAGACGGCGAATTATACGAACAGCCGCCCCTGAAGATAAGAACGCGCGAACGCGCTTTAAAGATTCTTTCATGTATTTAATATTTTAACCTTTGCAAATTTCAACCCTTTGTTCTATAATTATACCATAGGGAGAACAATATGCACGATCATCACGACCACCATCATAATCACGATCATGAACATGAACACGAAATAAAAGCCGGAAAGATCGCCGGGCTTAAGATAGATGTTTGTATAATAAGCGATTCGCGAACGGTAGAAACTGACGAGAGTGGAAAATGGCTTTGTGAAAAGATACCGGGAATTAAAAATTTCATCCTAGGAAATTATAGCCTGATTAAAAATGATGTTTTTGCCATCAACTCGGTCGTCGACAAATTTATCGAAAGCGATTCCATGGCGCTCATAACTTCAGGTGGAACGGGCATATCTTCGCGCGATGTGACGATAGAAACGCTGGATGGGCTTTATGAAAAGCGCCTGACGGGGTTCGGAGAGATCTTCAGAATGCTGAGTTTTGAAGATATAGGCGTACGCGCAATGATGAGCAGGGCGACGGCGGGAGTCATCCAAAAAAAGGTCGTTATTTCCCTGCCGGGATCTAAAAATGCGGTGAGCATGGCTTTCGAAAAAATGATAGAACCCCAGCTTGCGCATCTCATATTCGAAGCAACCAGATAATTGTTCGAGGTAATTTTATGCAAAATTATTTAGACGGCCTTACATTGGATATATCTCCGGAAAACATAACTTACCAGATGGAGAGCTCGATCAGTATGCTCGAGGACCTGAAATCTCCGTCAATGGCAGTTAAAGGCCGCGTCATAAAAAAACTGAAACAGATAGCTTATAATCTTCGGGAGCTTTTAGATAAGCACGTCAAAGTAGGTCTTATCGAAGCTCTTGCCGATTCCAGCGACGACATAAAAATCGATATAATGATAGCGCTCAGCTTCACGCGCGATCCGATGGCGTTGCCATTTTTTCGCAAGATCCTTAACGAATCGTCAAATTACGAGCTTAAAAAGGCTGCCGCTTTCTCGCTCGGCGAAATGAAATTCGTTGGTTCTTCAAGCGTTCTCATAGAATCGCTTGCCTTCGACGATATCGACTTGCAGCTTGAAATTATCGACGCGCTTTCCAAACTCAACGACAGAGGCAACGCGCCTGCGATCGTCGAGGCTTGTAAAACCCTTCCTACAAAAGTGAAATTTTCCGCCTGCGGACTTCTTTGCAAATTCGAATTCAACGAGGGGTATGAATTCATAAAAAAAACCCTGGGACACGAATCGCCAATGGTAAAAAAAGAGGCGCTTCTCATCGCCCGCGAATATCCTGGCGAAAGATTTCTCGAGCCGCTCCATAAAATTATTAACGAATCTGAAAATCCTGAAATTTTAGCCCTGGCGATCGAAACAATCTCCAAGATAGATCATCCTGAAGTGGTCGGCGACATCTTAAAGCATCTTCACAACGAACAATACCCGGAGATCCGCGCAACCGCCGTAAAGGCGCTTGGAAGCTTAAATGACGCCGCTCAGATCAGAACCATAGCGGACTGCCTCAGAGACGCAAGCGAAGACGTTAAGATCAACGCTTCTCTCGCGCTCGGCGAAATGAAATCGCCGGAAGTTATTTCAGACCTTTTAAATATCATAGACGATCCATCGGAAAAAGTTCGCGTCGCCGTCATAACGGCCGTACGCTCTCTCGTGTTCTGGCTATCTGACATAACGGAAAAAAATAAACTGACATACGCTTTGATGTCGCTTCAAAAAGATCCGTGCGAAGCCGTCCGCGCCATATCAGTCGAGGCGCTGGGTTATCTCGAAAACCCTGACTGTATTGAAACCCTGATTGAAGCGCTAAACGACGAAGCTAAACAGGTCAGGGAAAATGCCACGGCTGCTCTTGGAAGCTTTAATGACCCGCGTGTTGTAACTACGCTCGCGGAGCTTTTAAACAATGAAGACGTGGTGATCAGATGGAACGCTGTGACCGCTCTTACAAAGATCGGCGACACCAGCGTCATGACGAACATAACAAACCTTTTGAAAGACTCGGACGAATCAGTAAGAATGGCTGCTAAAACCTTCATCGACGCATTCATGCCGCCTCCTCAGATGCCTGATACCCCCCCGCAGCCGCCAGCCGCCTAAACGGCGCGTCCGGCGATCCTCAAAACACAATCTACCACGGTCTCAGATGATAGCCCGTCCATGCAGTTATAATACGCGCATTGTGATTTTATGCAGCGTTTGCAGTATTTTTCGTGAGTAATATTGGCGTCGTCACTGCATTTCACATCAGGCGTCAACACTACGCTTTCGGCCCGCGAATGGGGGTCGGGCCCCCACCTTTTGGCCATGCACACGAATATCGGGCAAAATAGCGCAGCAACCGGTTTCGAGAGCGCCACGGCGGCGTGCATTATACCAGTTGAAGGAGCGAGCGCGGCATCGCATTTCGATATAAGGGCGAAAGAGCGGGAAAGAACCCGGCCATGCTTAAAAAGGTCATCGCCGTATGATATCGGCATGAACGAAAGTTTGGAAATCAACTCTTTTTTCAATGCCGCTTCCTGCGGACCCGTCGAAAGGAATATTTCAAATCCAAGCTTGTAGAGCTTTTCCATTACCTCGGCATAACGCGCTATGGACATGTTAAGTGCGGAACCGCCGCAACCGGGATGGACAAGCACCATCTTTCCACCGTTCTTTTTGAATTCGTCATAAGAAACACCGCGCAACCTTAAAAACTCGCGGTTTAAATGATCGCTCATAAAAGCCGCCGAAGCATCGTCAAAATAAAGCGAAGAAGGCGGTTCCTCCCCTTCAACGCCGAGAAATTTCTTTATAAGATCAACGTTATATTCCGACTCATTCATCAGACAATGCGAGCGTTTCTGGACGATCCGCCTGTTCGCGAGAAATTGATATATCTTCGACGCCGGCGCCACGCGCGTTGGAATGCCGGCTAAAAACGGCACCACGGAAGCCCTCAAGCTCAAATGCAGGATAAAGCAGATTTCATATTTCCTTTTTCGGATTCCGCCGATAAGCCGCATGAATTGACCTGAAAAAACACTTGTTTTCATTGGATCATCTAAAATGACCTCGCGGATATGAGGATTACCCGAAAAAACATCGGCTGTATACGGCGTCGTCAAAACGTCTATTTCAGCCGATGGAAAAAGTTTTTTTAAAAAGGCGACCGCAGGCGTCGATAGTATGCAATCGCCAATGCGGTCGGTCCTGATTATAAGGATCCTGGAATATTTCATTTTATTAATATTTGAAGGACATTTTCTGAACTTCAACGCCTTCAAGTTTTTTAAGTTCGCTTTCCAGCTTGTCCCACTCTTTATGATCGCCGGCAAGTTCAATGAATATAAAACCGTTTTTAGCGCATGCTTTTTCCGAAGCTTCATGAAGGCCGAGCCTTGTTTTTATTGAACAACCATATTTAGTTAATATGTTCTGCATTTCTTTCGCTTCCTTCACTCTGTCCGAAACAAGGATACCAAGGAGTCTAAGTTCGCTCATCTCAAATACCTCCATTTATTTTTCGTTATAAAACGTCGTCATCTTTGCCATAAGTTTTATAACGGCTTTTATTTTAAATCAAAATCATTCAAAAGTCAAATAAATAGTAATTTCATTGCGCCAAACTCCGCTATGTGTTATAATAGTCATACGCAAAACGATAGTAACGGAGGTTCAACCATGTTTTATAGTGCCAATATCCGCAATTTATTTTTAATTGCATGCGTTTCAATCTTCTCATTTATTCTGATTTTCAACACTGCCGCATCGGCCGATGATAAGCTAGATAAAGAACTTGTAGTTGCTGCTTCGAAAGCCGACATAAAAAAAGTAAAAGAACTCATAACCGCCGGCGCCTATATAGAATCCCAGGATGAAAAAGGCAACACTCCTTTAGAACTCGCCGCCGACAAATGTTCTTTCGAAATCGTTAAATTTCTCATAGAAAAAGGCGCGAAAATAAACAATTTTGAAAGCGGCAAAAAGAGCGCGCTTATGAGCGCCAGTTTTCGCGGCAGCCATGACATCGCTAAATATCTCATCGATAGAGGCGCCATAGTTAATTTCATGAACGGAAACAAGGAAACCGCCCTCGCGCTCGCGAAAAAAAACCATCATAAACTCGTGATATCGCTTCTCGAAAAATCCGGCGCCAAAGCCGATTTAAAAGGCATCAGTGAAAAAGAAGCGGTAAATAACGTCGTAAAAAAGGTCAGGCGACCGATACCCAACAAATCTTATATTACCGTTGAACGCATCGAAGAACGCGAAGGCAGATATTATTATTTGACCCACATTTACGAAAACATCATAGACGACCCCAAAACCAGCACCGGTCATACGGCTACATGGGGATGGTATTTCGTCGACCAGCAAAATGGCTCGGTATTCGAATGGGACCTCGTGACGGATAAACTTAAAGGAATCTAATTTTCCAAATACATTTTTATAAATATTATTGAAAATAGAAAAACCTCGCATTTCTGCGAGGTTTTTCTATAGCGCCCCCTGCGGGATTCGGACCCGCGCCGCCGCCTTGAAAGGGCGATGTCCTAGGCCGCTAGACGAAGGGGGCATTAAATTTAAGGACAATTTTATGATATTCAATTGTTAACTTTTTTTAAAATCAGTTCGACACGTTTTGCCCACCGAAAAAGTAATGGTGGGCCCAACAGGAGTCGAACCTGTGACCTACCGGTTATGAGCCGGTAGCTCTACCAACTGAGCTATGGGCCCGTGAATAACATTTTTTAAAGAAAGTAAAGATATTATATCACAGGCAAATAATTATTGCAAGTCATCACAACCTCATTAAAGCATATTTAACGAATATATCTTTTTATTTCGTTTATTTTCGTAATATTTCGGATACAATCTTTTATTTTCATCGTATTCATTTTATCGTAATAAAAATATCGAATCCAAAAGCATGTCAAAATTTTAAAAAAAGATCCGGCCTTTCGACCGGATCATCATATCGATTTTAAATTTATATTATAATTTAATTTTAGTTATTGTTAGTCAACATAGAATTCGCGCAGTTTCTTGGAGCGCGAAGGATGTTTGAGTTTGCGCAGCGCCTTGGCCTCTATCTGGCGTATGCGTTCGCGCGTGACCCCGAATATCCTTCCGACTTCCTCGAGCGTTCTGGGGCAGCCATCTATGAGCCCGAAGCGGTATTTGATAACCTTGTCCTCTCGTTCGGTCAAAGTGCTTAAAACATCGCTTATTTGTTCTTTCAACATGACATACGATGCGGATTCAACCGGCGATATCGCGTTCTTGTCTTCGACGAAATCTCCGAGATGGCTTTCGTCCTCTTCGCCGATAGGCGTTTCAAGCGAAACCGGCTCCAGGGATATTTTAAAGATCTTTTTAACCTTCTCAACGGGCATTTTAAGACGCTCCGCAATTTCATCATGGGTTGGTTCGCGGCCAAATTCCTGCGAAAGCTGGCGCGCCACCTTTCTGAGGCGGTTTATGATCTCGACCATGTGAACGGGAATGCGCACGGTCCTGGCCTGGTCGGCGATAGCGCGCGTAATGGCCTGGCGTATCCACCAGATGGCATATGTCGAAAATTTAAAGCCTTTCTTATATTTGAATTTTTTAACGGCGCGTATAAGGCCCTGGTTTCCTTCCTGAATAAGGTCAAGGAAAAGCAGTCCGCGTTTCTTATATTTTTTCGCTACCGATACGACGAGTCTTAAGTTAGCTTCTATAAGTTTTATAGCCGCTTCTTCGTCGCCGTTCTCGATCCTTTTCGCAAGTTCGACCTCTTCTTCCATCGTCAAAAGAGGAACTTCGCCTATACCGCGCAGGTACATCTTCACCGAGTCGAGAACCGAGTCGTCGCCGTCGAACTGAATGTTGTGGAATTCGTCGAATTTTCTGATCTCTTCGAGCAGATTTTCCTGACTGGCGAACTTATCGTCATCGTCATCGACTATCTCTATTTTAGATTCCATGATAAGCGATATTACTTCCTCTATTTCGTCTATCGTTGAACTAGGCGGAAGCTTTAATTCGATCTCCTGATAAGAGATCTTGTTGGCCGCCATCGCTTTTTTCACCAGATCGCTTATTACGGGCTGGAGAGCGGGCGACAGGCGTTTTTTTATCTCAATCTCGATGGTTTCAAATGAAGGTTTCGGGGTATCGTCAACGACTTCCTTGCCCATTTTATAAGGCAACTCGAAATTATTAAAGTCGAATTCCTCGGCCTTAACCGGAGAAAGTATTGGAAGCTCAATTCGCGTATTGACGAGATCGATCTTAAGCGCGTTCCCGTCCTTTAAAATCAGGGGGCTTTCGATATTTTTTATAGTCGGAAGGATATTGATGCAATTTTCCGGCTTCACGCCCTTCGACGGCGTCATTATCATATGATCGAAGATATTTTTATCGAGACTGGTCGGCCTTATCGTTGAATGTATCAATATGTGAGCGTCTTTGGGCCTTTCGCTGAAATTGACGCTCTTAAGGTTCTTCGTCTGCTCCGTCACTTTGGATGCAACTCCGGTCTTTAAAAGCGTGTTACGATAATCCGCGGCTTTTTCCGCGGCTTTTTTGGGTTGCGGATTATGAGCATTTTTATGCGACATTGGTAAACCCTCCAGGCTTCGTTTAGTCTAGGTGTTAATAATTTCTTTCTGAAGCAAAGAAACTTCCTGTAGTAACCTGTTTGAAGATTCTATATCTCCCATGACTTCAGCTTCCCTGATCTTGAGTTTCAGTTCATCTATTTTTTCCTTTCTGAGTATTTGATTATATTTGTTTATAAGATCGTCAAAGTATTTTTCTATGTTATCAAAGTTAAGCGGCATTGCATATAACCTGGTGTAAAGCGCCTCATACGGCGATCCAGCGAACACCGAAGGCAGGTCGTTGATGAGCGTAAAATTGTCGGCGCCGAGCATAAGTTCCACCATGAGGCGAAGTTCAGCGCAATCCGAATACGATATATCGACCTGCGAAAGCAGCCTGGAGAGACATTCGACGTTTTGTATAACCAGATGCAGCATTTCCAATTGGGTCTTGCGCTTAACGTTGGTTTCCGGCGAAAGTATGGATTTATTATCCGGAGCCGTGCCGGAATTTTTATTTTCCTTGAAATCGCGGAATATGTTTTCGCGTATTCCATCCTCTGAAATTCCAAGTTCCTGGGATATAAGCGAAATATACTGATTTCTTGTTATTTCAGACGATATTGAACGCAAGTGCGGAGTAAGAAAGTTTATTATAGCGGTTTTGGACTCGATATCGTTTCTGCCGAATTTTTTATATGCATAATTTGTTAAAAATCTCGTGAAGGGCTGAGCCTGCGAAATGGCGGCGCCGGTTTTTTCGAGCCCGAACTTATTGATATATTCGTCCGCGTCCTTCGCTCCCTCGAATTTAACCACGGATATCTTTATATCCGCTTTTGAGAAAAGCTCGAAATTTTTCATCGTGGCGCGTATCCCGGCTTCATCCATGTCGTAGAGAAAGATGACGTGGTTGCAGTTGTTTTCAATATAATTGACATGGTATGGTGAAAGCGTAGTTCCGCATGTGGCGACGACGTTTTGAATGCCGGAGCGGTGAAGCGAAATAAAATCGAAGTAGCCTTCCACCAGGATAACTTCCTTCGTTTTAATTATAGCATCGTGAGCGTAATTTATGCCATAGAAAACGTAACTTTTTTTGTAAGTTTCCGTCTCGGGAGAATTAAGGTATTTTGGAGCCACATCAGGCCTGACCGCACGCCCGCCAAAACCAATGGTTCTAGAACTTCTGTCAAATATAGGAAATATGATCCGTCCGAAGAAACGGTCGAAATGCTTTCCTTCGGCGGTTCTGGAAACAAGGCCGGCGCGTTCGAGATCGCCATGATTGAATTTCTGCGATTTTAAAACCGCATTCATGAATTTGTTAGGGCTGAAAAAAGAATAGCCGATCATGTATTGCTCTATATCTTCGTTCGTCAGACCGCGCATATAAAGATAATTCCTGGCGGCCACCGCTTCTTCGGAAGATGAGGCGAGGACCTTGAAAAAATAAGCGGTCGCATCGCTGAGCAGATTATAGATCGAACGGTTTTTATCGCTGTCGTCCTTTACCATCCCGCGGCGCAGCTCATCCGGGATATCTATACCCTGAAGCCTTGCTAGTTTTATCATCGAATCTTTGTATGAAATGTTCTCGATCTTTGAAACGAATTTTATGACGTCGCCGCCCGCCTGACATCCGAAGCAATAATAAAATTGTTTTTCGGAATTGACTGAAAAAGAGGGCGATTTTTCCATATGGAAAGGGCAAAGCCCGGAAAAGTTCTTTCCGCTTTTTCTCAGCTGCGTATAGTTCGAAATGGTGTTGACTATGTCGTTCTGGCTCTTAACGCTGACGACGAATTCCTGAAATTTCTTATCTTCCATCATTTTTCCTTCAAAAAAATATAAAGACAAAAACAAAACATACGTCACACCGATATTTGGGCTAAAAAGCTCAAGTTAAGCATAAATATCGGCTTGACGCATATGTTCACTAAGATATGACCGGATACCTATCAAATTGTTATCATATAATTATACTTTAAAATTTGGGTTTGTCAAGTATAATCGAAGCTAAAATAGATTTTTTTATATTTTTTTCGCTGAAAAGAGAATTTATATCGAACGCCGAAGTTTCTTCGCCCCTTATTTGACCACGCGCATCAACCTCGGCCGAGTTACTTTTATCGGAAGAACTCCGTTTTTTCAATTTGGCGCGGCTTTTCAGGTTTGCCTTGCGCTCTGAGGCTATGCCCGAGTTCTTAAGGTCCACGACTGACCCAGATGAAACCTGCGCAGAAAGCCTTTCCATTTCTTCTTCCGAGTCGGTATCCGCTTTGATGGCGGCTTTGCTTGCCTCAAGCGTTTCCTTTCTGCCTTTTACGACATCTGCCGTTTGCGGTATATTTATGGTATAAGCGTCCGGCTGATTGAAAACAGATTCGAATTTCATCTCTTCTACGGTTTTTTGAGGTTTCTGGTCGTGGCTGTGATCGTGTTCGTAATCACGGTCATAATCATGCTTTATATTCGCATAATCCGTGACCGGTTCGCTTTGCTTCCCGACAGAGGCCTGTGATTCATCACGCTTTTTGGCGATCTTTGAAAAATCAAATTCCTCTATATCGAAGGAGTCGTTTGAACCGGTCATATCACCGTTGCCGCCGCCTTCATTCTTCTTTTTAGAAATGGAATCGATAAAGGTCGATATCGCTATCACAATTATCAGAAATATAAGTTTTTCCATTTTTCCTCACACGGACATTCACTTTGCCATGGTTTCGTTTATACTTTGTCAGCTATTGATTGGCGCATCTCGGTATCGGACTGGACATTTTTTAATTTATAATAATCCATCACGCCTATATTTCCATTTCTTAAAGCTTCCGCCATGGCTTTCGGAACCTCCGCCTCCGATTCGACGACCTTGGCTCTCATTTCCTGTTCGCGCGCGACCATTTCCTGTTCAAGCGCTACCGCGAAGGCCCTTCGTTCTTCTGCTTTAGCCTGGGCGACCTTCTTGTCGGCTTCGGCCTGGTTCATTTGAAGAACCGATCCTATATTTTTTCCGACTTCGATATCCGCTATATCTATTGAAAGTATCTGAAACGCGGTATTCTTATCAAGCCCAAGCTGAAGAACGAGTTTTGATATGCGATCCGGCGATTCGAGCATTTCCTGATACGTCTTCGATGCGCCTATCGCGGCGACGACGCCCTGGCCTACACGGGCGATAATGGTCGGTTCGCCGGCGCCGCCGACGAGAGTGTCTATATTGGCGCGAACCGTGATCTTGGCGATGACCAGAAGTTCGATGCCGTCCTGAGCCACGGCTGAGTTTTTTGGGGTCTGAATTACCTTCGGGTTGACGGACATCTGAACGGCTTCCAGAACGTTACGGCCGGCGAGATCTATCGCGGCGGCTTTGTTGAAATCAAGTTTTATATTGGCTTTCTGGGCCGCTATAAGCGACGATACCACGCGTTCGACATTGCCGCCCGATAAGTAGTGCGCTTCGAGCTGGCCTATTTCGAGATTATCGATACCGCCTTTAACGCCCTGAATTAGAGGATTAATTATGTCGGAAGGAACGATACGGCGCAATCTCATGGCGATAAGCGTCCATAAACCCACGTTGACGCCGGAAGTCCATGCCGCTATCCAGAGGCGCAGCGGGACCATATACGCTATGAAACTCACGAAAATAACTATTGCTATGACCACTACCACCAGAAGCACTTCCGTAGTATCGGACGAAGACGAATAACGGCTATACTGCGCGAAAGCCGAAAAAAGGTTGTCGATCATTAAAAACCTCCGTTAATTATTTTATTATTTAAAACTTATGAAATAAATTTTTACGCCGTTTTCTTGAAACCTGGTCTATATTTAAACCTTGGTTACGGTCAGGACGTTACCCTCCGATGAAACAACCCTGACGGTGGCGCCTTTAGCTATAAAGTCGCCGTCGGATACTACCGGAACCTTTTCACCGTCGATCTCGATTTTTCCAGCGGGATTAAGATCGGTCGTAGCGGTTCCGCTTCTGCCGATAAATTTTGACTGTTCTTCCTTGGTGCCGACGTATCCGCCTTTTAAAGACAGCGAGTTTGAAAGCATCATTTTGCCGAACATTTTACTCTGCGGGAAATAAGTTATGAAAACCGCTATTATTATCGTTGTCAATATTATCGAGACTGAAACGGTGATAATCGCTTCGTGCGGATCGGGAAACGCCATATAAATTCCGGCGAATGTCGATACGATACCCATGAGTCCGACCAGACCAAACCCGGGTATCACGAAAACCTCAAGCAGTATAAGCACGACGCCTATCAAAAAAAGCATCATTGGAAGCATGGAACCGGCGCTCGCTATCGAATGTCCCCAGAAAAAAAGCGCGAAGCATGTAAGTCCGGCAAGACCGGGAGCTATATGGCCAGGCATCCAGAATTCAACCGTAAGGCCGAGAATGCCGAGATTGAGTAATATCCCTGAAACCATGGGTTCGGAAACGAAGCGGGCGACCTTTTCGCCTATCGTTTCTTCCTGAATAAAATAAGTCATTGGCGCCTTTTCTCTAGCTATAACTTCTTCAATGGAGCCCAGAACTTCTGAAGCGAATTTGCTTTTTACGGCTTGTTCAGCCGTCATGTTCAATAATTTCCCCTTCGGTTTAAGCTCTTTTATTTCGACATCCTTATCGACCATGCCTTCGGCGAGATCTTTAGGATAGTTCATAGCCTCGGCGACTGACTTGAATTCGGCCCGCAGCGCCGATATCATTTTTTCATCGGTAGTCCATGTATCGGAATTCTTCGGCTCGGCCGAACCGATGGAAGAACCTTTCCCCATGTATATTTTAGGGGTAGACATGGCGATCAGGGCGCCCGCCGACCAGGCGTTCTCGGAAACATACGCGACTATCTTCACGCCTTTTTTAGATTCATCGCGCAGAAGCTTGGATATGTCGATAGCGGCGTCCACGCGGCCGCCAAAGGTGTTGATGTCGATGACGATAAGTTCAGAACCGCTTTTTTTGGCGTCCTCGAGGCCTCTTTTCATGAAGTTAAAAAGAGCCTGCTCGACGGTGCCGCGCACCGGAATAACGTAAGTGGTAGCGGCGTAGGCATTATCGGTTACGATCAGAGGTATAACGAAAAAAATCGTCGAAATGACGGCTGAAAAAAATAAGAAAAATGACAGAAGCGGGAGTCTGAAACGTTGAAAATCACTCTGGAACATAACAACTCACCTGTCCGTTTTTTAAAATTAAGTCAATTCGCGTTCCGAATGAATGTCCGGATATTCGACCGGACAAGCCGGCGAAAGGCTCTCTGCCAAATCAAGGTTATACGGCAGCGATACTCCGATAGCGTCTAACTATTAAGCCGGTTGGGTGGCCGAAGCTATAGTGGCCATGACTTTTTTAGCCATCTCGTTCGACACTTTCCCGTCGGCTTTTCCTTTGAGTTTCGGCATTATGGCGCCCATAAGCTTGGGCATGTCCTTGGCTGAAGATATCCCCAGCGCGGCCGCCTCTTTTTTTATGAATTCAAAGATTTCCTCCGCGGTCATCTGTTTCGGCAGATAGCCAAAAAGTATTTCAAGCTCCTTCTTTTCTTTTTCGGCAAGCTCGGCGCGTCCGCCCGAAACATACATTTCGATGGAATCCTTGCGCTGTTTTACTGCCTTATTAAGGACCGTCACGACTTCTTCGTCGGAGAGGACGTCCTTCTGTTTGCGGGCATCGATCTGGTATTGTTTGACTGCGGCGTAGATAAAGGATAATGCTTCGGATTTAAAGGAATCGCGAGCTTTTTTGGCGTCGATCATGTCTTTGTAGATCTGGTCGAAAAGGTTCATTGCCATTACACCTCTTATTTTTCAAATTGCGTGATCCTCATTAAAAACTTATAGTAAAACCGGGCATTTGGCCCGATTTTACTATAATACAAGAAATTTATTTGTTTGATTTATCACGTGTTTTTATGATTATTATTTCGCGGCCATCGCTTTCGCGTTCTTCATATCTTCCGCGGGCAGATCGCTCAGCTTGTAGCCGTATGAACATGCGTATTGAATGAAGTTTTCGCGCAACGTCTTCGTCATCTGGCCGGGAATTCCATTCGCGATCATGCGCTTATCGGCGCGCACGACGGCGACGACTTCGGCGCCGGAACCGGTAAGGAAGACCTCATCCGCGTTATAAACATCATGGATCGTGAAAACTTCTTCTTTTACGGTTATTCCGAGTGAACGCGCGACCTTGATTATCGAATTTCTCGTAATACCTTCAAGAAGTCCGAGGTAAGGCGCGGGCGTTATCAGCTCATTGTTTTTTACGATGAATATATTATCAGCGCTGCATTCGACGACATAACCCTGATGGTTGAGCATTATCGCTTCTCCAACACCGTTATTATTAGCTTCGATTCGCGCCATTATATTGTTGAGGTAATTAAGCGACTTTACTTTTCCATTGAAGGAGTCGACCGGAGTGCGGCGGGTGGAAGCCGTTACAACTTCGAGGCCCCTCTGGTAAAATTCATCTGGATAGAGCTTTATCTTATCAGAAATTATCACGATCGTAGGTTTGTTGGGGCACTTTCTGGGATCGAGACCCAGATCGCCGGAACCGCGTGAAACGACGAGACGTATATAAGCATCTTCGAAATTATTTACTACCAGGGTCTTGGCGACCTGACGTTCCATTTCCTCTATGGTCATGGGCATATCGATCATAAGAGTTTTAGCCGAATTATAAAGTCTGACGATGTGTTCGCGCAAGGCGAATATGCAGCCTTTATAGGCCCTTATCCCTTCGAAAGTACCGTCACCATAGAGATAACCATGATCGTAAACCGATACTATAGCCTTTTCCTTATCGACGAATTCACCGTTCAAATAGATTTTAAGCGACATTAGATATCAGCCCTTTTCATTAAATTATATTATAGGCTTCAACATTATTCATACCAACCCGTTTTTTCTTGCTTCTTCTCGATACTAAATTTAAAAATTAATCAATTTATTATAACATAATCCGAAGATAAAATCAAGAAGCAAACTTTTCGCCCTCCGCGATAGCTTTTTCATTGAACGGGATCATGTCCTGATGTTTCGCGGAAATGGATTTTTTTAAAGCATACATAAGGCTATCGTTTGTAAAAGCTTTGGTCTGACCCATGAACGAACCGATAAGCACCATGTTCATAAGCTTCGTCGAACCTATCTTATCGGCGATCTCGGAAGCCGGCAGCGCTATCATCTTAACGTCTTTTCTGGGCGTAAAGCCATCGATTATGGACTTGTTATAAATGCAGACGCCGTCTTTTTTCAGCGAAGGCAGATACTTGTCCATCGAAGGGCGGTTCATTATCATTAATACGTCAGGATTTTCAACGACCGGAGAACCTATCTCGCTGTCGGAGAGGATGACTGTACAGTTAGCCGTACCGCCGCGCATCTCCGGACCGTACGAAGGGATCCATGAAACTTCACGACCTTCGACAAGTCCAGCTTCAGCTATCAATTTTCCGGCAAGAAGAACTCCCTGCCCGCCAAAACCGGCGATAACAAGATTCAAAGGAAATTTGCAGTTACTATTTTTGCTCATTTGTTTCCCCGCCTTTCGCAGCCATCTCGGGCGATTTGAATTCTTTAAGAGGATAATAAGGGATCATATTCTCCTGAAGCCATTTTTTCGATTCAGCGACCGGAAGGCCCCAGTCGGTAGGACATATCGAAAGAACTTCTACCATTGAAAAGCCTTTGCCTTCCTGCTGCGTCTGAAACGCTTTTTTGATAGCAGCCTTGGCTTTTACGATATTACCCGGAGTATCAACGGCAACGCGGGAGAGATATTTTACGCCTTCCAGGCCGGAGAGCATTTCTGATACTCTTAACGGATAGCCCATCGTTTGAGCGTCGCGGCCGTAAGGGGAAGTCTGCGTCTTCTGACCGATTAGCGTCGTCGGCGCCATCTGTCCGCCAGTCATACCATAAATGGCGTTGTTTATGAATATTACTGTTATTTTTTCTCCGCGGTTAGCCGCGTGTATTATTTCAGCAGTGCCGATAGCCGCGAGATCGCCATCGCCCTGATATGTGAAAACCACCGAATCCGGAACCGAACGCTTAATGCCGGTCGCCACGGCCGGAGCGCGCCCGTGAGCCGCCTGCGAGAAATCCGTGTCGAAATACCAGTAAGCGAATACCGAACATCCAACCGGAGCCACGCCTATCGTTTTTTCCTGTATACCAAGTTCGTCTATAGTTTCAGCAACAAGTCTGTGAACCACGCCGTGCGTGCAGCCGGGACAGTAGTGAAAAACTCTGTCGCTCAGACATTTCGGGCGGCTGGCGACTTTTTTCATTGTCTTTACTTCTTCGAGAAGTTTTGCATTATCTATTGTCATTATAAATTACCTCCGCCTTTTATTTAATTTTAAAGAGCTTCTTGATGTTCGCGAGAACTTCCGTCGGCGACGGAACCACGCCACCCGTTCTTCCGTAGAATTCAACGGGTTTTTTCCCATTGACGGCGAGCCTTACGTCTTCTACCATCTGACCCATCGAAAGCTCCACGGCTATAAAGCCTTTTACGTTTTTATTTCCGGCGAGCTTAGCCAGAGGCGCGGTCGGATAAGGCCAAAGCGTTTTAGGACGGAGAAGGCCGATTTTTATGCCCTGCTCGCGAGCCATGGTGCAGGTGGTCTTGCAAATTCTGGCGGTGATACCGTAAGCTACGATAACATATTCGGCGTCTTCGCATTTGAATTCTTCATAACGGAGCTCGTTCTTTTCAATCTCGGCGTATTTCGCGTAGAGATGATGGATATGTTTTTCCATGTCCTCGGGAACGAGATGTATCGATGAAATAAGGTTCTGCTTGCGGCCTTTCGCGCCGGTGGTAGCCCATGGTTTATCATATTTCTTTATATTTGAGGCATCAGGCATCATAACGGGTTCCATCATCTGTCCGAGATAGCCGTCCGAGAGCATCATAACGGGCGTCCTGTATTTATCGGCTATGTCAAACGCAAGAAAAGTATAATCCGCCATTTCCTGAACGGACGAAGGCGAGAGTACCACGAGTCTGTAATCGCCGTGGCCGCCGCCTTTTACGGCCTGAAAATAATCCGACTGCGCGGGAGCTATGTTTCCGAGTCCAGGACCGCCGCGGACTACGTTGACGATAAGACATGGAACTTCGGCGCATGCGATATACGACAGACCTTCCTGTTTAAGCGAAACGCCGGGCGATGACGATGACGTCATAACGCGCACGCCGGTGCCGCCAGAACCATAAACCATATTAATGGCCGCGACTTCCGATTCGGCCTGAAGGAACACTCCGTTTATTTTAGGTAAATGTTTAGCAAGGTATGCGGGCAATTCGGATTGAGGAGTAATAGGGTAGCCGAAATAATGCCGGCATCCGGCAAGAATGGCTGCTTGACCAAGGGCTTCATTCCCTTTCATCAGAACTTTTTTTGACATTTTTAGATCCACCCCTTGAATTCTATTCTATGTTACATTCTATCTTCTTCCGGCGGTACGCGGGAGCCGGCTACTAGCGAAATATTACAATATTAAAATATCTTTATATTGTCGAATACTTTTCTTGAATACTCTTAGCGGTAAACTTCAAATACCACGTCGGGACAAACTCTATAGCAACTCGCGCATCCAGTGCATTTAGACTCATCGATGCATGTTACCGGATGATAACCGCCAGCGTTGAGGTTTTCGCCGAGCTTAAGTATTTTAGCGGGACAAACAGGGACGCATGCTTCGCATCCTTTGCAGGTTTCTTCTGAAATAACTACTCTACCCATACCTCTCACCCTTTTCTAATTAATTCGTAGGCTTAACTGTTTATTGCGCCTCATGCACGTAACGCGTGAAACGCCTTAAATAGAACCATTCTTCATTCTCTTTTAAGCCGAACTTTTTCGCTTTTTCAGCGAATTCGCCATTTATACAGACATACTTTACAGGCGTAGCGGCCAGTTGCATCGCATCGGCCGTTTTATATCCTTCTATAACGTCTTCATATTTCGTTTCGTACATTAAATGATTATTCAGCACGATCCCGGTTATAGGGACGCTGCTGACTTTTTCGATGAGTTTTATCATGCCGGTCACTTTTTCCCGCTCATCCGTATCGGGCCTGTATGTGTTTAAAACCATGTAATGGTCAAAGCCGCGCTCGCGGATGACGTGTTTGAGATGACCCAGAACTATAGCGCCCTCGTCGCCGCCGACCTCGATGATAACCTCGGCGGAAGGATCGGTCAAAACAGTCCTTATCTTTGCCGAAACGGAGGGAATATCAGCTATGGCTATTTCACGGTCTTCGGGGGTTATTATGGTGACGCCGCTTTTTTCGAGCTCTTCCTTATGGCGTCTCGAGCGGAAATAAGGATTGACGAAATCAAGGTCGCACAGAACGACCTTTTTTTCAGGATGATTTGCTTTTAGAAATGTCGTATAATTAAGAGAAAATTCCGTCTTTCCGGAACCTAGATGGCCAGAAATAACGGTGAGTTTTGATACGTCCACACCATACCCCTTGATTTTAAAGACTTTCTCCCTCTTCGATACAGGGGAGTTTATATTTCACTTCATTCTATACCAAAAAAAATATTTTTGCAATAAAAATTTGAAATACTCTAATTATTAAAGATATTTTTTATTTTATCGACGCCTTTTTTTATTCCCTGACCCGTTTTTTCGATCACCACGGTGCCGCCTTTAATGACTTTTTCGCCAACTTTTTTCACTCCGTGTCCGGCTTCATCCAGCCCGAATTTTTTTTCAACGACCAATTTGCTGTCGTTGGCGTTCTCCGTCGGGCCTTTCACTGAAAAGTCCACTTCGGATGTGGTCTTATCCGCATCGGTCGCTACTTCCTCGACGGGTATCTCTTCATTATTTGAAACGTTTACCGTAACGTTCTCAAGCGCGGCTTCTTTTTTTGGAACTTCGACCGGGTCCGTTCCGACGACGTTTATAACAACGCTTTGATTTTCTTCGGGCTTCTTTTCAATAACCGGCGCGGGCGTTTGAGGCTGGGCCTGCTTATTTACAGCAGCATCGACGGCCTTCGGCGCTTCGGATATTTTAGGAGTATTCAAAACGGCCTCCGCAGTCGCAGCCGCCTTCGCGGGCGTCGCCTTTATCTCGTCCGGTGCGCCGGCTTTTTCGGCGATTTTTACTTCCTCCGTCGCTTCAGGCTTTTTCGTGACCCTGACCTCGTATTTTTCAGCATGTCCTATAGCGGATGACTTTCCAGGATCGGTTTCATCCTTGGCGTCCTTTTTCACTGAAATTTTAGCTTCCACGGTATCGACGGCTCCGCGGCCTTTTTTTACGTTAGCCGCAATCGCTTCTTCTCCGTTCTGCTTTTTGCTATCGTCTTTCTGTTTTTTCGCGTCTTCTTTAGCCTTCGCGGTTTTCAAATGGGCGGACGCGCCTTCATTTTTGTTTTTAGCGGTTTTGGACGCCGCCTGTTCATCTTCGTCCTTTTCCTTTATCTCTGATTTCTTTTTGTCTTTTTCGGGCTTTTCCTTTAATTTAACCGCGCTCAGGGTCGCTTTAGCATCTCTATCGGTTGCGGTTTTCTTACCGGCCGTAACATCGGCGACGCCGCCTGTTTTTTTCTCCATATCTTCGCTGATCTGTTTCATGGCGTATTTCCCGCCAAAATAGATCAGGGCTATTACGATGATCACCATCGCCAGATCTTTAGCCGTTTCAAGCGCTTTTTTCTTGAAATCCTTGTATTTTTCGTCTCCAAAAACCAGCCTTACGAAAAGAAGTATCAAAAAGCCCAACAGAGCTATTATTATTGAAAGAGTGATCGGATCGATCTTAACGTCACGTAAAATTCCAACGACCGTATTGGACATGAGCGCGCCCATTAAACCAAGCACTACCACGACAAGACTTATAATTTCTTTTATTAATGACAGTTTATCCTTCGTATTTTCTTCCATGAAAACTCTCCGTTAAAATAAAATAACGGCGCGGAAACGATTTTGTTTTTTTCGCCCGCCGTCCGTCACAGTATTAAATTTTTTCAATGTCCATTATTATATAAAATTTGATCAAATTTTTCAAGTTTTATCTGACGGACACGAAAAATCAAAATTTAACTTAAGCGTCAATATCGTCGCGACCCGTCAATATACATTGACAAATTCTTAAAAATTGATTATATTCTTCCGGACATGAAACGCCTCTAATATCAGCTTTATTCGCGGCATCATGAAACCTGAAATTTTTCATCCCCACTTCACTTGAATTCACTATGTTTACGCGCGAAATTTATACGGAAAAAATATTTTAATCTGACGGGTGATTTAAAATGAGCGGGCATATACCAAAAACAATTCTTCTCGTCGAAGACGACGCTACTACGGCGGCGCTTGCCTCACAGACGATTACCGAATTCGGTTACGTGGTCGTCACGGCCTGTTCCGGAGAAAAAGCTGTTGAACTGGTTAAAACCGATCAATCGATCAATCTTATCCTCATGGACATCGATCTTGGCCCCGGGATTGACGGCACCGAAGCCGCAAAGCTGATCCTCGCCCTGAAAAATATCCCCATAGTTTTTCTTACGTCTCACTCGGAACGCGATATGGTTGAAAAGGTCCGCGGAATAACCCGCTATGGATATATCATCAAAAATTCCGGTGATTTCGTGCTGCGCTCATCCATAGAAATGGCATTCGAACTTTTTGAAGCGCACAGAAATATCGAAGCAAAAATGGATGCATTGCGCGAGAACGAGGAAATATTCAACCAGTTCATGAAGCATAGCCCCATATATGTGTTTTTCAAGGATAGTCAGATTAAATCGTTGCGCCTGAGCGACAATTATGAAAAAATGCTGGAGAGGCCCTTGAACGAACTGATCGGCAAAAATATGGACGATCTTTTCCCTTCCGATTTCGCAAAAAAAATGGTCGCTGACGACATTCAGATATTAAAAGAAGGCAAAGTAAAATACATTGATGAAGAATTCAACGGCCGCAAATATACAACGATCAAATACCCGATCCATATAAATGACAACCCTACTTATCTTGCTGGCTTCACGATCGACGTGACCGATCGCATGCGTATAGAGGAAGCGCTTCGGGAAGGCGAAGCCAAGCTCAGCGCCATTTTTGAAAATTCATGCGACGCGATCGGCGTTTCCAAATCCGGGACCCACACGCTTGTAAACCCTGCATATGCCGCATTATTCGGCTATCAAAACGCCGCCGAACTTTCCGGCATTCCGGTTTTGGATCTCATCGCGCCGAACGAACGGGATAGCGTATGGCAAAAGTTCCAAAAACGCCTCAAGAACGAACCGACGCCATCGTCTTACGATACGCTGGGGCTGCGCAAGGATGGAACTATTTTCGACATGGAGGTTAACGCTTCCATTTATTCGCTGCGCGATGAAATTTTTACGGTAGCCGTCACGCGGGACATATCCATGCGCAAACGCACGGAGGAATCCCTTCAAAAAAGCGAGGCTCAAAAAAACGCCATTTTGAATGGAATCACCGCAAATATAGCCTTTGTCGATAGTAATTTAAAGATCATCTGGGCGAACAGGACGGCCGCCGAATCGGTCAATAGATCACCGGATGAAATGGCGGGTCATACCTGTCATGAATTTTGGGCTGATCCGTTAAAACCATGCTGCGGTTGTCCGACGCTAAAAGCGTTTCAAACGAAAAAAACGGAAGCGATCATAATGCACACTCCCGATGGCAGGATATGGGAAGAGCGCGGCGAGCCGGTATTCGACCAAAAAGGAAATTTAATAGGAGTCGTGGAAATAGCCCGCGACATAACCGACAGTAAAAATATCGAAGAAGCGCTTCAAAAGAGCGAAAAACGTTTCAGACTCAGCATGGAGGCGACCAGAGACGGACTGTGGGACTGGGACATCAGAACAGGCGACGGCTATTTCAGTCCCGGTTATTATCATATGCTGGGCTATGATGCCGATTCATTTCCCATGACCGGCAATTCCTGGTTGGAACTGATGCATCCCGACGACAGAGTAAGAACGCTTAAAGCAAACCAGGAATGTATCGATGGCCGTTGCGAGACTTTTGAAACCGAGTTCCGCATGAAAGCCAAAAACGGAGAATGGCGCTGGATCATGGGTCGCGGCAAATGCGTCGAACGCGATGAGCATAAGCGCGCGCTCAGGCTGGTAGGCACGCATGTCGACATCACCGATCGCAAACTCGCCGAAGAAAAGATAAAAATGCTGCTCGCGGAAAAAGAACTCATGCTCAAGGAAGTCCATCATCGCATAAAAAATAATATGAATACTATCGCCGGCCTTTTGTTCCTGCAAGCGAACATGCTTAAGGAGTCCGCCGCCAGATCGGCATTAATGGATTCCAAAAACCGCGTTATGAGCATGATGGTGCTTTATGACAAATTATATTGTTCCGACGATTTCAATGAAATATCCATCAAAGATTATCTGGAACCTCTATTGGACGAAATAATCAATATGTTTCCCAACAAAACAAATGTAAAAATAATTAAAAATATCGATGATTTCAAGCTTGAATCTAAGATTTTATCCCCGCTCGGAATCATCGTGAACGAGCTTATCACTAATATCATGAAATACGCTTTTGGCGAGGGCGGCGACGCCACGATCGGGATATCAGCTTCGGCAAAAAACGGCCGCATAACTTGCGTCATCGAAGATAACGGCAAAGGGCTGCCTGAATCCATAAATCTCGACTCACCGCATGGATTCGGGCTTCAGCTGGTCGATATGCTCGTAAAACAGATCGACGGAGATATCAGAATCGAACGTTCGGAAGGAACAAGATTCATCATTGAATTTAAAGCATGAAAAACAAGAGCTTTACGCCTGAGGTTATATGAAAAAAAATATCGCCATAATAGTCAGTGAAAACGACCTCGCGGGACTTAACATAAAAGACCGGCTGGTATCCGGCTTTGGTTTTTCAAAAAAGCATGAAATTTTTGATGGTTATGATATAATGGCTCGCGCCGGCTCGCGTTTATACACACTTAAAACCGATACGGTGTTCGCCGAAAATCTCGATAAGCTAATAGACGCCGATCTTTTTATTTTCGCGACCAGGCATCAGGCTTCATCTGAAATGTCAACGCTTTCAGTTCATACGCCTGGAAATTTCGGAACCGCGGATTTCGGCGGATCCGACGGAAAAATCTGCGTTTCGCTTCCATTTTTAATGAAAAAAGCCTTGACGAAGCTTAACGCCTATAACTCCATTGCGTATAACGTTACAATGGAAGCCACTCACCACGGACCATATCTTGAAAAACCGGCGATGTTCATCGAAATCGGCTCGACCGAAAAACAATGGCAAAACGCGGAGGCCGGAAATATCATCGCCAGAACCGTCTCCGAACTGACCGATGAAGAATTCGAGCCCTCCGGGTCAGCAGCCGTAGGTATCGGCGGTCCGCATTATTGTTCCGGTTTTAATAAATTTTGTTTTGAGGGGAATTTCGCCGTGGGGCATGTATGCCCTAAATATCACGCCGACAATATCGACAAAGCGATGCTTTTGCAACTGGCTGAAAAAACTTCGCCTCGGACGGAAATGTTTTTGATCGACTGGAAAGGCCTGAATTCGGCCCAACGCTCTTCAATAACATCAATGATCGATAATCTCGGTTTCAAATATTTAAAAGCTTAATAAAAAACGCGCCGGCTTTTAACCGCGGCGCGTTTTTTATTTTATATGATTTTTTAACGGACTTATCTTATTTTTTCAACTTTGAATATTCATCCAGAAGTTTTTTGTATTCGGCGAGTTCGTTATTAGCTTCGGCCGATTCGCCCTTTCCGGCGGCAACAAGATTAGTGTAGTTTGAATAGTGAACGCGCATTTTTTCGTAAACCGCCTTCGCGTCCGTCGCGGTCGAACCTTCAGCGGAGGCGAAACGGCCGTTAAGACCCGTATCCACGGCCAGCGGTTTATATGAAGGATCCGCGGCCGAGCCGTTAGAAACGTGCGTATCAGCAGGCAATCCCTGACTTTCAGCGGCCCCTTTCTTGTTTTCTTTAGAAGCGGTAAGTTTTTTGAATCCGTTCATCAAAAGTTCAGCGCCGAATGCTCCTATCATCGAACCGCCTATCACGGCAACGATACCAAGCGGCGGGCAGAGCGCGGTAAGAGCAATAGATCCCAGAACGCCGCCGACGGACTTGACCATAACCATAGACCAGTCGATCGATGCCAGAGCTTTTTTAAACGAAGGCGTCTTTTTTGCGCCTATATCTTCGGCGACGCTGCCTATAGTGGCATCACCGACATTACTAAATATTTCGGACACAAAACTTCCAAGCACCGGCCCGACGCCCGGTACGGCGTATGACGCAAGGCTCGCCGTTTTCAGTAATACTTTCGATGCGGCTTTCAACGCGATCTTTGAACCGGCTTTTGCCGCCACCTTCGCTCCCGCGACGCTAAATGCTTTGGATGTCCCCTTAACGATAACTTTCCCCGCAACATCTCCGACCAGGCCGGCAGCGCCAGAACCTGCATTGCTGCCAATGAATTTCGGATCCGTAACCGTCTTAACCGCTTTATCTATAAGAGTTTCATTCGTTGCCGAAGCCGTTACCGACCCGGACGCTGAATTATTGGCCGGAGCCGTCATTGACGCCTGAGGCGACGGCTCGTCACTAATGCGTTTCGGTCCTGAAGTTTCGCCGTCAGTAATGCGGGCGGGCTTAGACGCTTCGACATTTTGAGCGGTCTCGGCGAAAGATATGGCAAAATCGCCAAATATTATGACGGCCGCGTAAAAGACGATCAAAACTATTGAATTTACTTGCAAAAAGCTTTTTTTCATTTGCATAAAAATTCCCGCTCTATCCTTAAATTCATCATCGTATATTAATTATACAAAACCAGATGCGCCGTGTCAAGTTGAGCGGGTTTATTATTATAAAAAATATCGGACGCCCCTGATAATATCTGGAACGCCCGATATTTAATTTTTTGAAAATTTTCGCCGAATATCCGCTTTTGACTACGATCCGGCTTTAATCGATTTAGTTATCTTTTCAGTAAAATATTTCTTTTCGCCCGCGTAATTATTCGTCGAAGGAAGCTCGTTCCTCGACCTGTGCCAGGCTATGGTCTCGGATATGGCGTCTTTATAAGGAGTAAAAGGAAAAACATCTTCGCCGATAGCCGCTCTCATTTTGGCGCAGTCATAGGCCGAGTGATAACACGAATACGGAAACATAAGCCCGCCCGTAACCTTTTTGAACTCTTCATTTGAAACGTAAACTATCCGGACCTCGGGTTTTTCGAGACAATCGCCTATCGTATTCAAAAGATCCGAAAAATGGAGTGAATCGTTCGACGCCGCGTTGTATGCTTCGTTATAGAACTTTTCATTGAGCACGGCGCGGCATATTTGTTCGGCCAGATCTTTAACGAATATAGCGTTAAAAAGCGGGTCATTGCCTTCGGAAGGAATAAATATCGGAATATCCTTACAGATACGGTCGAGAAGATAGAACAGCCTGAGAGTTTGATCATGCGGCCCATAAATATATGTAGGCCGGATTATCGTGACCTTAAAGTCGCCTGTTTTGGCTGAATATAACAGTTCCTTTTCACATTTGATCTTTTCGCGGCCATACATGCTGTTATGTTCGGAAATATCGAGCGGATGTTCCTCGGTAGCCGGCACGAATTGAAGCGCGCCGTAAACCGAAGCGGTGGACACGAAAATATACTGTTTGGTTCTTTTTGAAAAAGCACGTATGGCTGGCGTTAATTCGTCTTTTGTATAACACGACAGATCGATTACGACGTCGACGTTCTGCGCCGCGACGTTTTCCAGCGAGTCACGAAAATTAAGAGGCGTCGAACGGTCAGCTATATGATGAAAAACGCGGCCCGGAAATTTTTCTTCAAAATCAACCGCCGGAGGAGTTACCCCGCGATTGACCACATGCACTTCTGCATCCTTGAAATTTTTAAGGATCGCCGGAACGAGAGACGCGCCGACAAGGCGGCTTCCGCCCAGAACTACTACCTTCATACATCCACCTCTAAATCGCGGTTGGCTTTAAAAGCGCCGCGTTATATTTATTTTATACTAAAATATTGACCGGATGCAAACCGAACTTTCATTTAATTTTAAATTCAGAGGCTAAAACCGCCATTATCGTACAATCAATAAATTCACCGTCACGCCGGAACCCTTTCGGAAGCGTGCCGCATTTTTTAAACCCGAGCTTCTCATACGATCTTATGGCGCGGATATTATCGGCGAAGACATTCAAAAACACCATATTAAGCCCGAGATTTCTGAACGCGTATAGCAAAAGCAGCCTCACCGCTTCGGTCCCCATACCTTTTCCATGATTTTTGGAATTTCCTATGACTATTCCGAAAAAAGCGTTGGAATTATCCCTGTCTATGCCGTGAAGAGCTATATTTCCAATATATTCGCCATCCGGCCTGGTAAAAATGCCGAGCAGAACGTCATTATTTGAAACGTTCATCTCTTCTATGAAGTTTCTCGACTTTTCAAAAGTGTTAGGAAGCGCGTGCGATGAAACGAATTTTCTTATTTCAGGGTCGACGAACCATTCGTAGCATGCTTTTGCGTCTTCGGCCGTAAGCGGCGCGAGCGAAACTTTTTCGCCTTCTATAAAGGGTGTGCGCATAATATCCATCTCTTTCAGGTTCCTTCTCATTTGGCGCATTTTAAGTTGAGAGCAATACTTCACGCGCAAAACGAAAGAGCCGTAATTATCAGTTCCCAGAAACCAGTCCGTCGATTATAGCGTCGATCTTTTCGGACGTAAGATTTTCATAAAAATCTTTATTTATCATCATCACGGGGGCGGCGCCGCAGCATCCAAGGCATTCCACGGCCGAAAGCGTGAACATTTTATCCGCCGTCGTCTCGCCCGTATTTATTTCAAGCCTGTTTTTAATATGTTCGATCAGGTCGTCGGAACCGGTTATCATGCACGCGATATTTTTACATACCTGAATATGATATTTTCCAACTGGCTTTTGATTATACATCGAATAAAAGGTAGCCACCGAATAGACTTTGCTTTTAGGAACACCCGTCAATTCTGAAACGTATTCGTAAACGTCGTCGCTTAAAAAGCCGAATTCATCGTTAGCCAGATGAAGCGCCGTTAAAAGCGAGGCCTCTTTATTCGGATAATGCCCCTGTATTTTTTCGAGCCGTTTCAAACTCTGTTCTGAAAACTTAACGTTAGCCATTTCGACGCCTTTCGAATCTTAATTGAGCGGGCCGATTATCGGCTGGCGCTTTTTTATATTATAATCCTTTCTGAGAGGATGGCCTTCAAAGCCTTCGTACATCAGTATCCTGCGAAGATCCGGATGGCCTTTGAACCCGACGCCATACATATCGAAAACTTCGCGTTCAAACCATTCGGCGCCTTTATAAAGAGCAACCAGAGAGGCAGCTTCCGGCGCTTCTTCGGGATAATAAGATTTCATGAATATTCGATCGTTATGTTTTATGGAATAAAGGTACGTCACTATTTCAAACCGGTTCTTATCGGGCAGAGCAACCGGATAATTCAGATAATCCACGCCGAAGAGATCCATAAGCATATCGAACTCGAGTTCATTCTTCATGTATTCGACCGCCGCATATGCTTTTTCACGCGGAACATAAATAAAATTACGGGCCGCGTCTTCCCAGTAAAGAAGGCCGGAGCCTGGAAATTTTTCGTTTAATTTAGTTTCTATCTCTTTTAAAGTTCTCATAATTTTTAAAGTTTCAAATTTAAGATTTCGCTTATCGGACTAAAGTTAAAATATCTTTTTTGATTTTTCCGGTTGAGCTCTGTTTAAATAAAACGGCCTGCTCTTAATTATCCGGATCGTCGAATTTTAAAACGGTTTCCTTTTCGATTTTTTCCATGACTTTAATTATCGCGCCAATGACCGCTTCCGGCCTCGGCGGGCATCCGGGAATATATACGTCAACCGGGATTATCGTGTCTATGCCCTGAACGGTCGCGTAATTATTGTAAAAACCGCCGGATGAAGCGCAGGCGCCCATCGAAATGACCCATTTCGGCTCGAGCATCTGATCGTAAATATTTTTTAATATCGGCGCAAGTTTGTGCGAGACCGTTCCAGCGACTATCAGAAGATCGGCCTGTCTGGGCGAAAAGCGCACGATCTCGGCGCCGAATCTCGACGCGTCATAATGCGCGCCGATGCTAGCCATATATTCAATGGCGCAGCAGGCGGTGCCGAAGGGCATCGGATAAAGCGCGTATTTTCTGGCCCATCCGACGATCTCGCTTATTTTCGTGGTTATTATGGAATCGCCGAAAGTGGTTTCTAGTCCCATTCGAACGCTCCCTTTCTCACGATATAATACAGGCCGAACAAAAGTATCGAAGCAAAGATTAGCATTTCAACGAACCCTGAAAATCCGAGCTGTTTTAAAAGCACGGCCCACGGATATAAAAATATGGTTTCAACGTCGAAGAGTATGAATATCATAGCGATAACTATAAAACGCACGAAAATTCTGTCTCCGAAATTCTCGGGCTGATCGTAATTAAATCCGCACTCATAAGGCAGCCCCTTGTTCTTCGAAGGACGCTTAGGCCCGAAAAGCCAATCGACGGCAAGCATGCCGAACCCGACCGACAGCGCGACGGCAAAATTAACAAGCAGCGGTATGTAGTTTAAATTATTTTCCATGTTTTGTATCCTATAAAATAAAACGGTTTCACTTTGTTGTCTTGATTGAAAACATTATAATCAAAACGGATTTTAATGTCAATGGAAATCGGTTTGTTTTTTAATGCCGGCGCAAATATATTTATAGCAGGAAACCAGATAATGGATATTAGCTAAATTACCTTGAAGATCAAAATATATTTTATTTAAGTATAAGACGCGGGACGATTTTGCCGAAAAAAATAGCATGCGTATAAAAGATATACAAGTTGCCTCTACATTTCCCGGCATGAAATCATTCATATACATTACAGCGCTTTCACTTTCTCTTATAGTACCCGCGGCTTCAAGCGCAGCCGTCTATTATTTTCAGGACGAAACCGGACGCGTGCATATAACCGACACTCCGCCGCACAAAGGTTACAAGGTCATAGTGCCTTCCATGAAAGAACAGCTCGCCATCTCCGACGACATGGGATCGGCGGCCGCCGCGCTTCCCTCACCCGCGCAAAAAATTTCAAAAGCCGCGTCATCCGTGAAAAACTCGTCCGATATTAAAAAAAATATTTCAGCCTCAAAATTTTATGAGGTCGATGATTCGAAATTTTCAAATATTATTTCTCAGCACGCCAATTTAAACAATCTTCCTTACAATATGGTAAAAGCCATAATAAAAGCGGAATCGGACTTCAACCCGGCCTGCACTTCCCATGCCGGCGCGCAAGGGTTGATGCAGCTAATGCCCGGCACGGCCAAACTCATGGGCGTAAAAAATCCTTACGATCCGGCTGACAACATAATGGGCGGCACCAAATATTTCAGGCAGATGTTAAACACGTTTAAAAACACGGATCTGGCCATAGCAGCTTATAACGCCGGGCCGACAACCGTCATGAAAGCCGGACGCCGGGTCCCAAACATAAAGGAAACCCAGAACTACGTTAAAAAAGTGCTTTTTTATTACACGATGTTCTCTCAAAATTCGAGACCATTCTCGGAGTCTGAGAAAAACAACCGGCTTGCCATAATTTATTACAGGCGCGGCGAGATAAAAAAAGCAGTGCAGGAATTTAAAAAGGTTATAAAAATGGCGCCAAACTATGCTCCGGCCTTCTATAACCTCGGCTATATCTATTCACAGGAAGGCGAATATACAAGGGCTATCGATATGTATAAAAAAGCCATAAAGATCGACCCGTATCTCAAAGCCGCTTATTATAATCTTGCCATAACGCTTGAACGCAGAGGCCTTTTAGAAATGGCGGTCGCGACGTGGAGCGCATACATCTCGTACGAGACCGATTCGGAAAAGATCAAGCAAGGGCTTAAATATATCGAAGAGCTCCACGATTACATGAGTTCCAACGGTCAGATATAAAAAATCCGACCCGACGGCCTTTTCATAATCACTTATTAATTAATTTCACTACTAATTAATCTTGTTGACTTAAAACTCATAATTTGTGTATAATAGGCATATTTCAATTTTTTAATTAAAAACTCAGGGTGATAAAGATGAAAATTGTCCGTATAAAAGGGATTCTTCTGGCGCCGGCCTTTTTATTTATAGCCTTCTTAATTCATTTTTCAGCGCTTTCCGCCGTATCCGCCGGTAACGAAGCAGAAGGCGCGGTCGTCGTAGCTCAAAAAAGCGACGTTGTTTCCCTAAATCCGCTGCTGGCTTCAGACGCCGCCTCGTCACGCGTTTATAACCGCATATTCGACGGCCTTTTCAGATACGACGAAAACCTCCGCGTGACGACGGCTCTTGCAGATAACTACGAGATAAGCCTTAACCTCTGCCTTACGATAGAAACGGCCGAAATAGACGCGGCTTATATAAAAACCGTCCAGTCCTTTCTCGACGGCCTTATACTTGCTTCAAACCCTTTCACAGGCGTTTTAAGCGATGCGGACGCAAAAAAAATCCGCTTCAAAGTTGAAAAAGCCGGTCCGGACTCCTTGACAATTAATATTAACACTCTCAACACGGTTTTATGCAAAAAGATAGAAGCAATGCTTCCTGTCAAACTAAAAAAAGCCGAGTACAAGCCCATCGTCAGAATAAAGCTCAAAAGCGGCATAAAATGGCATGACGGTTTCCCGTTCACGGCTGACGACGTAATATTTACCGTGAACGTCACAAAACAATCAAAAAAAATACCCGCCTACGACGTATATAACATCTCTTCAATCGAAAAGATCGAAAAGGTTGACAATGAAAATCTTTTCGTCGTATTTTCTTATATAACGCCTAAAATATACGACACTCTTCAGATCCCGATCGTTCCTATGCACAGGCTCGCGGGCCAGGACATCATGAACTCGCGCTTCAACATGAACCCGGTCGGCACCGGTCCGTTTAAATTCGTTGAAAGATCTTTTGACGACTATATAATCTTAGACTGCAACGAAAATTATTTCGAAAAAAAGCCGGACATCAAGCGGCTTATTTTCAGGACTATCCCGAATGAATCCATAATGTTTCTGGAACTTTTACAGGGCAACATCGACGTAATGCAGCTGAAATCAGATCAGTTCGTTAAATTTACCCAGGATTCAGAATTTGAAAAGCGTTTCGCCAGAATAAAGATCCCTGAACTCGAATACAGCTATATCGGATGGAACCTCAAAAACAGGCTTTTTGCCGATGAAAAAGTCCGGGTGGCGCTCGGATACGCCATAGATAAAAATACATTAATAGAAAAAACGCTTTATAACCATGGTCAGATCTGTAACGGCCCTTTCCAATCATCGTCATGGGCGTGCGATCCGAAGGTTGACAACCTCCCCGCGGATATCGTAAAATCTGAAGAAATGCTCAAGAATTCGGGTTGGAATATGAATAAAACCGAACGCATACTCGAAAAGACCTTCCCGGTCAAATCGTTCTTCGGATATGACGATACGACCGAGGTCGTAAAATTTGAATTCTCGCTTTTAATAAGCGCCGGCAACAAAGACCGTGAACTTTGCGCCAACTTCATTTCTTCCGAATTAAGGCGAATAGGCATAAAAGTTAACATAAAAACCCTTGCATGGAATGAACTGATTAAATCTCTCGACAACAAAACCTTCGACGCCTTCATATTGACCTGGGCGCTCGCCTGCGATCCGGACATCTCAAACGTCTGGCATTCATCCCAGATCCCCGACCCGAAAGCGGGAAAATACGGACTCAACTCCATATCATACGCTAACGCAGAAGTGGACAGACTTTTGGACGAAGCCAAACAGACCCTCGACCAGGAGGAGCGCAAACCTAAATACCAGCAGGTGCACCGCATCATAATGAACGAACAGCCTTATACATTTTTATATATTGCCGATACTTTATATGCGGTATCCAAAAGGCTTAAAATCGAAAAACTTTCGCCGCTCGGAATATTGCATAATATAGAAAAATGGAATTTAGAGGATATAAAATAATCAACATGTCCATGACCAAAACTGCTCAAAAAACAATAGCCGTAGATAATATAATAAACAAGGCCGCGAACTTCGGAAACATACTCGAAGTGCGCGATCTTTCAGTAAAATTTCACAAAGGCCGCAACACGGGCGTAGCGCTCGATAACATAAGCCTGAATATTCCGAAGGGAAAAATAATCGGCCTGGTCGGCGAAAGCGGCTGCGGAAAAACCGTCCTTGGAAGCACCATAATAGGCCTCCTGCCGGAACGGGGGGCCGAAATAACTTCAGGGAATATACTTTTCAACGATCCTGAAAACTCACGATCAGTAAATCTTTTAGACCTCAACTACCACGGAATGAAAAAATACCGCGGCAGCAGAATTTCCATGATATTTCAGGAACCTATGTCCTCGTTAAACCCCATATACACGATAGGTTCGCAGGTCGGAGAAACCATTAAAAATCAGGACCATACGCTCTCGCCTGCCGGCGTGCGCAAAAAAACCATCGAAATACTATCCGACGTAGGAATGCCCGACCCGTCTTCCGTGCATGACCTTTATCCCCATCAGCTTTCCGGTGGAATGCGCCAGAGGGTCGTAATAGCAATAGCGGTGGCCAATAATCCCGACCTTATAATCGCGGACGAACCGACCACTGCACTTGACATAACTATCTCAGAACAGATCCTTCATCTTTTATATAAAATACGCGGCAAATATAATTCTTCGATAATTTTAATAACCCACGACCTCGGCGTCGTCGCGAATATCTGCGACGAGGTTTATGTAATGTACCGCGGCTCGATCTTCGAACATGGCAGCGCAGCCGAAGTTTTCGCGGGACCCAGAAATCCATACACGGTAGGGCTCATGCAGGCTCTGCCTGAATTCGTTCTCCACAAGGACAAACTGCATGTCATCGCTGGAAACGTGCCTTCCATTTTCTCTAAAACCGCCGGATGCAAATTTTATGACCGCTGCGTCAACGCAAAGGATATCTGCCGGAGCGAAGTTCCCGCCATAAAATTTTCAGGCGAAAAGCATTATTACCGCTGCCATTTCTAATACCGGAAATTAACGGAAACAGCCGGGTGATCTAGCTCTTATTATTAAAAATCATAAGCAATTAAACCATTTAAAAAATGTCAAAAAGCCGTAGTTTCCCAAAATAATATCGCCCCGCTTTCTATTGTAAGCAGGGCGATATTGATATTTTAACGTTTATATTTTATTATTCCAATCCCAATCGATGCGCCGCTTTATATTCATCAGAAGCTGTTATGGCGACCGTGATTTGCTCAACCGTAAAAGCCTTTCGATCTAAGGCATTAGTCAGAAAATTCAATAATTTAACTTCCGGATCGGCACCGACGAGACCTTTGTAAATACCTTTGACGGTATCAAGGTTAGCTGCATGCTGAGCGGCAGTAACTTCAGTGGTGCCGGAGGTTGTAGTCGAAACCTCGCTGGTACCGGAGGTTGTCGTGACTGAAACTGAATTGGTGCCGGAAGTGGTTGTAGCCGTGACCTCGTTAGTGCCAGACGTTGTGACTGAAACGGAATTAGTACCGCCCGATGTTGTAGCTATAACTTCATGAGTGCCACCAGTGGTCGTCGTAGCTGTAACCGCGCCGGTCGTGCCGGTGACTGAAACTGAATTGGTGCCCGTTGTAGTTGTAGCCGTGACTTCATTGGTGCAAGTCGTAGCCGTGGTCGCACCCACGCTGGCGCCGGTGGTCGTCGTGGCCGAAACCTCAGTGGTACATGGCGGCGGCGCGACAGTGACGGGTTTGACCTGAGGCACGGCCCACGGCGTAACATGCCTTGCCCAATCATCTAACTGTTCTTGCGTTGATGTCGTTGTGGATGCAGTGCTCGAAGTTGTTTGAGTACCTGTTCCATAATGGGCTGCCCAATCATCCAATTGCTGCTGCTTTGATGTTTGCGCATAACTGGATGGCGCAAGGACCAAAAGAACGAAAATGAGTATTAGCGTTATATTTAGCTTCATCTTGAATGTCCCCCCTTTTATTATCATGCTTTTATCAATAATAAATAATAACGTCACAATTTTGTTTTTATCATCGCTATAATAATTATACCATAAAAAAAAAGGTTTGTCGTTTTTTTTACAAATTAAATTCCAGAATGAATTTAGTGCCATTATCACGTTCAATCTTTATCGTGCCGTTCAACGTATCCGTTATCATGGATATAAGCTGAAGTCCAAATCCAGAGGAATTGGCGATATCAATAGATTCGGGAATTCCGATTCCATTGTCCCCGATAGCGATTGTTATGCGTTTATTCAGGTTCGTAACGAATACCGTTATCAATCCGTTATCCCTTCCAGCAAAAGCGTATTTCATAATATTGGTAAGGATTTCGTTAATAATAATTCCTAGAGTGGATAACATGCCGACGGGAATCATAAAATCATCAACGCTTTTTTCTATTTTTACTATCGCCTTATTTGGAAAATTGCCAATAATTTCGTCCACAAGAGGAGAGGCATATTCCCTGAACGATAATTCTTTGAAACCGCTTGAACGATAAAGTTTATCATACAAAATCATCATACTCAGCACACGACTTTTCGCATCACTTATGGCCGCTATGGCCGACGGTTCACTCAACGTATCCAGCTGCAACGACATAATGCCCACAACAGTATTCATATTGTTCTTAATACGGTGGTGGACTTCCCTGAGTACGATTTCTTTTTCCGCGAGAAGTGCTTTTACTTTATTTTCCGCCAATTTACGCTCAGTGATATCTTTAATAAAACCAAGGAAGCGCGACTCCGCGAGTTTTACCGTCCCGACGGATACCCAGCGAATTGAACCGTCTTTATGCTTGAATTGGCCTTCTATGTTTGAAGAAACTTTTTCAGACATTGCCTTAAAGTAAGTACACGCAATTTCTAAAGAATCCTCCGGCAGTATATCGATAATACATGTGTTCAAAAGCTCTTCTCGGGTATATCCACCCATAAGGCATGCGGCACGGTTCAATTCTAATAAATACCCCTTTTCATCGATAACAAATATGCCGTCCGGAGCGTTTTCAACATAGCTGCTGTATTTGGCTTCGCTTTGCTGCAACTTCTGATTTGATGTTTGCAGATTGCCGGCCATGTAATTAAAAGCCGACGCCAGGGCGCCGATTTCATCATTCGATTGAATGGCCGTTCTGACTCCCAGGTCACCGCTCCCAATCACCCCCGCCATATTCTTAAGTTCCGCTAGCGGGCGGGCGATGGTCCTGGCGATGAGATAACTGAAGAGCAATGCAGCCATAAATGAAAGCAACCCGAACAGGATCAGTTTATCCCGCAGAAATTTCGCCTCATTAATGGCGTTAAGCTTGTCGTTGTCCGCCAATTCCAGTTCGTATTTTGCCAGAGACATTGAAAATTCACGGATTCTGGAAGTAGTTTCAAATAATTTCAGTATCGATTCAGCATACTTTTCTATTACAAATTTTCCGGTGCCGGCCATATCCCTGTCATGGGCTTCGATCAGCAGCGTTCCCAAAGGCTGAACTTGGTCAACGAGCGGCTTGATCTCAGCAAGTTTTGATCGAACTTTAAAATTCTGAGCTTTTTCGCTTATAATTACAAGCTGCTCCTGTAAAGAGGCGCAACGCGAATAAAATTTTTTCTTATCCGCCGCATCGTGCAAGGACAGGTAGATCATCAAATGACCTTCAGCCCGTTTGGAGTAACTGCTTGTTTCCGTCAACGCCGTCACGATGGACCTGAAATGCCGCTCGCCGGAAGCTGTAAAAGAGCTTACAACACGCATATTGTCGGTTAGCGCAATAAAACCGACAGCGACGCCCAATAAGGCTATAATGAAAAATGAACAAAACAATTTTGTAAATATATTAAACTTCATCTTCATCTCTCCAGATTACACGTTCGTCTCCGTCGTACATGCCCCATATTGCATAAACAATAACTACGCCCGATTGTATTTATGAATATTCCAGCGCGCGCACGAAACCGACGGATCACAGGACAAATCGCCATCTCGCGCGATTTCTTTTACCAGCCGCATACGCGATGTCAAAATACAATGGGAATATTTCTTTTTTAAAGGGTTCTTCCGGCTGCTTCGGAACCGTCGATTACCGTTGCCAGAATAGATTTTCTAAGCGCTATCGATTTTTTTAAGACTTTAATGTTCTAAAACAAAGCAATCTTAATATTAATTATACTGGAAATAACATGTCTTGTCAAAAGTCCCCAAATTCTTACGATGTGTTTTTCACAATATTTATTGAATAGCCTTGTTCCGAATCCTTCAGAGACTATCCGCATTATTTTTCGTTATCAATTTAATATTTATTTCTTTAAATTCCTTCGATTTTTCAAATATTTTAGATAAAAACATTTCAATTCACGCCCCTTACCGATTTTTTATAATAGCGGAAAATTTTTCATAAACTTCGCCGCCGATCCATTCGCGATTGATTTTAGTTACCGTAAATAGTTCGGCATTATCAAAGTTTTTTATTTTATCAAGAAAATCGTCTTGGGCAATGTATTTGATCACGGCAATTATCGGAACTTTAAAATCTCTGATCAAACTGTTGAGCATATTGATATATCGCGGAGAGATTTTTTCCATAAGCCCGATCTCATCAATATGGACTATCGGATTGGCATATTTTTTCGCTTTTTCGAATTCCAACATCAATGTCCGCTCGAATGCTTTTATATTCACGAAAAATTTCATGTACCTGTGCGGTGTTTCATGACTCACCGAAGCTATCGGGCACCTTTCACCGCCATATGTAACGGCGTCAAATCCTTCGATTTTTCCAGACGGATCAGACAGGCGAACCGTCTTATAACCAAAAATATCACCGTTTTTTATTATATTTTCAGCCAGCAACCTTTTTAGCGTATTATTTGCGATAGTCGATTTCCCGACTCCAATGTCACCAGTCAGTAATATCACATTTTTATTATTCATATTCGCTTCTACTTTATTTCATGCGCATTTAAAAATTCTAATTCCGGATCTTTTAACGTCTTGTTTTTCAAATTTTCTGATACTATTCCAAATATAATCCCGATGCCAACGAGAATAAAAATAACGGGCCAGAGTAAAAGATGTAATTTCGAATTGATTTCAGCTTCATCAGGATTGTTTTTTATATATAACACTTCTACTTTATTCGCTATATTATAATCACCGCCGCCGATCCCCAATTCAGATACAAATTTATATTCTTTGCCGTCACTCGCCTTGAATTTTACTATTGGATAAGAAGTTCGGCCCTGCGCGTTTTTCGAACGATGTTCCGAATATTTAAGATCGACGATTAAGCCCTGGGTTTTTTCCGAGTAAAATATTAAATTCAATGATTTAAAAGTAGTATAAAGGCCAAAGATAAAAAGGCAAATTGCCATAGTCAGGCAGAAGATGTTCAATATTCGCTTTCCTTTATTAGAGTTAACGGCCACCCTGAAATTTTCTGACCTTTCAGTTTGTTTTTCCAGCAGATTGTATAACCAGGTACTTCCAAAAATTTTTTTTACTTTATAGTGATCGGTTATGTTAATATTTTTTTTAACCATATCGACTAACCAACCATTTCTGGAATCTTTGCTCATTAGTATCACACCCATTTTTATTTTTCTTAGATATCAGCGTATCCAATGGCTTGTTTTTTTAAATATCAAATATCTTCTGCCGTTCGGTTTTGACGTAAGAATCGGCCGGACTGATTTCGACCGTTTTCATAATATCCGAAATGACGCGTCCATAATCGCCGTTTGCGGAAAAAGCCTTATAAATTCATATGCAAGCAGCGTCGGATAAAATAAATGACCGATATAAGCTTGGATTCTCCAGAACGATAAAGTTTATAGTATGGCGGCATCATTTTGTACGCATTTACACTATAAATTCCGGGCTATCCGGCCGGCAGATCTTGATCGAGAACCGTCATTGCATGACTAATAATATAATTTGATGGTTTTTATAAAATCATTTTATTTTCAATGCGCAAGTCTCATCATTACAACACTCCACTGCGGAAGGTTTATATATATTTTCCCGTTATCCGTAAGCGGTTCATAAAAAGCGTTCCCGGCTTCGTCCCGACCGCCGTATAGAGCGTCTTGTGAACAAAATATCTGTTCCCATTTACCTTCATGCTCGCCGATTGAAACGCCATATGAGTGATCTTCAAAATCTATATCGCTCATATTCAAAATAACCAATATGACATTTTCATTGTAATGGCAACGTTTAAAGGCAAAAACATTATTATCGAAATCATCATGAAATCCATAATAAATTTCTTCGCTTCTGAATGCGGGATTGGAAAGTCTTATTGAATTTACGTTCGAAACCATTTTTCGCATTGTCATACCGACCGGATCTCCCGCGACCGACCAATCGAATCTATGATCTCCATTGCAGTCGGAATCGTCATTCCAGTAACCGTACATATGGCATTCGTTTCCCATAAAAAGCATCGGAGTTCCCATCATCGCCACATTTAAAGCCCAGCCCATTCTTGTTTTCGCTCTTGCCAGCGCATCGGCTCTTCCGCCGAAAAATTCTATAAAATATCTGTGTTTGTCATTCACGTTTTCTTTATTGACCGTTGTTCCTCCATCGCCGTCATTACATTCATCATGACTTCCAAGGGTATATTTTATAAGATTCCACTGGTCCGGATAATTTCTTCCATATCCATAATTTTTTCCTATTATATTTTTAATTTTATTTACGGGATCTTCGCCGTACATCGCCCTTTGAAATTCATGATGGGAATTTGCGGCCCACGTAGCATGAAATCCGACGTTCCGAATAATATCATCGCCCTCGGGATGATGTTCGGCGATCAGATATTTATCCGGATGCTCGCTTTTCAAATGCCACGTCATGTATTGAAGAAATTTTTTCCCGTCTTCATAATTGGAATTATTTTGAATTTCATTCGTCAGGTCAAATCTCAACCCGTCCGCGTTGTATTCCCGAAAATACATTTTCGCATTTTCAAGAAAAAAGTCCTTTACTTCCTGTTTCCAGAACGCAGGCACTCTTCCGCCGCAATAGGTATATTCAGAAAAATAAATTCCGTTATTAGTATTGTCTCCGTCAAAATTAGTTAACGAACCGTCGTTTTCATCGTCGTTCGCGTGATTATACACGACGTCAAATATAACGGCCAACCCTTTCTTATGCGCTTCATTTACAAAGTGTCTGTATTCTTCAGGGGTTCCATACGCCGATTCAAGCGCGAAATAAAACGCCGGAGCGTAACCTTTTCCAACGTCGCCTCTGAATTCCTGCACCGGAAGTAATTCTATCGCGGTAAATCCCATCTCTTTTATATATTCCAATTTGCACTCTATCTGACTTATTTTCGCGGTGTTGTTATTCACGGTTATTCCGTCGTTGAAGCCGGCGAAGGAACCGACATGCAATTGATATAAATTGATGTCGCGAAAGTCCGGCGTTTTAAAATAATCCCATTCATAGGCCGGATCGATGACGTATCCGTGGTTATTCGGATCATGCGCTCCGGAATGATCCGTATCTCTTGCGGCGGGATCTATTCTTTCTATTATTTTATTATTTTTCGTATCAAGTATATATTTATAGCCGTCGCCGTTTTTAACGCCTTTAATAAAGCCTGCATGATAACCGTTGTCAAGATTTTCCAGTTGATATCCTTTATCTTTCAATTCCTTTATATTTCTTTCCCAATTATTAAAATTGCCGGTTACATATATGTTATTCGCGTTTGGCGCCCATACGTTAAAATGGCATCCATTATTATTATTATAATCTTTGCCGATCTTTGCTCCGATAAAATCTATCATTTTATTTTTGCTCCTTAGTAACTTTTAATTCGAAAAATTCACACGACTATAAAGGCAAAATAACTGCGGGAATTGCCTTATGTTTAGAGCAGGCTTCTAACAATCTATCGAATAATTGGCTTTGCCGGAAACGCCGGTTGAAGCTATAGCAAAATTCTCTCAGGTAACTTTGTAAATGTTTCTTTTCCAAACCATGACAGAGTCCCCCGTAAGAATGCTTTTGCTTTATATAGAACTTTATACACCCAGGACAGATTTTCAAAGTCGGCGTTTAATTGAACATGTTCGTATATCTTAGAATCCTTCAAATAATCATGTACGTTTAGCCCGTCACTGATTTTTTTCGTTCCTGCATCAGCATTTTCGTTAATAAGAGCCGAAACTGCTTTTTTAGTTATATCATCAACGACGCTAATTTTCGCATAAAGCGGCATCCCGCGGCCTCTTTTTCCACCATTACCCGGGCCTACAAAATAGATTCTTCTGCTTCAACGATATCGGCAAGTCTGTAAACAGAATCCGGGCCTTCCATATAGTCTCTGATTTTATACAGCATAACCCGGACTGCGGAGTAAGACATCTCGATTTCCTTCATCAGAAATAGTGCCGAAATACCACGTTTATCCTCGACCGCAAGATAAATCGCCATGCAGCTTTGTCGAGCCATAAAGTTCTCCGTATATCAAACCATTGATACTTGATAGTATCATATAATTAAGGGTTTGTAAAGAAAAATGCTGCTTTCATTTTATCAAATAAAGCTTTTTGCTTTTCGTTTAAATCACTTTTATATTTAAGAGACTGTGTGAAATCAAATCGTAAAAGTTTTTGTTATTTGAAAAATTAAG
>CAZJFS010000015.1:9047-44545 GCA_964545075.1 uncultured bacterium | reverse complement strand
TCATTATATTGTCAAAGAGCGCCTTCGGTTCGCATATTTTATGATTTTCAGCTATCATGTCGCATATTTTCATAAGAGCTGCGCCCTTATCAACCGCTTTTAAATTCAAATTTATAAGCTTGGGCGACATGTATTTTGATATTGAGGACATATTGAACAATACCTCCGCGTAATCGCAAAGAGTCTGGAATTTTTAAAAACAAACGCGCTTAATATAACATAATATTTAATTTTAATCAAATTAAATGGTTAAATTTAAAAATACGGCTTTTAAAATGAAAACTCCCGGCTCCAAAAAAGAGCCGGGAGTCTTTAAATTCTTAAAAGAATTCGATGCAAAGCAAAGACTTACTTAGCAACTGCCTCTTTAAGTTCTTTTCCAGGGTTGAATTTAGGAACTTTTTTAGCTTTGATCTTGATTTCTTTGCCGGTCTGAGGGTTTCTGCCTACGCGAGCAGCTCTTTCACGAACTTCCCATGAACCGAAGCCCATGAGTGTAACTTTTTCACCTTTTTTTAATGAATGGGTTATTGTGTCGATGAAAGCATCCACTACGTTAGCGGCTGCGCTTTTTGCGATTGTGACTTTCTTTGCGATTGCATCGATGAGATCTGCTTTGTTCACTTAAAACACCTCTCCTTAAATTTTTTATGTGGTAATTTCATTATATTAAAATGTTTCCCAAATGTCAAGGGTTTATAAAAACTTTTTTAAAATAATAACAAGAAAATCAATATATATGGAAATATTAGAATATACGATATTTTTCAAGGTATCAGGTCATAGGTTTTTAAAGATTTTTTAAAGATTTTTTTTAGTAACCCTTGAAAATTTATTTTTTTTTTGTTTTTTTGGTAACCGGTACTAAGGTTTTGAGTATATTAAGGATATAAGATAAACCCACCGGCTTAGTCTTGATTGATAATTAAGACCCTGAGTCTTTAAAAGCTTTATCATATAAGCATGATTGGAGTTGTGATATATTTGTAATATTTGCAAAATCTATGCCAACATATTGTTTTAACAGATCACGCCTGTCAGTTTCCGGCATGATAATTTTCGTAACGCCGCCGGAAACGCATGAAATAATGCGTTTTTCAATATTATCCGGCGAAACTACCGCGCCCGAAAGAGAAAGACGGCCGAAAACCATGAGATTTCCAGGCAAAGGTATATTGTAGTAACTTGATATTATGGCCGCGGCAAGAGTCAATTCAAAGGCCGGATCGGTTATGCTGCCGCCGAACCCGAGCCTCACGCTGATATTCCTTTCAAACAGTTTGATTTCGAGATATTTTTCGATTATATCCGATACCGTATCGAAAACGTCGCGAGATATGCCCCTGTCTATGTTCCATCTGACGTCCCTTGCGGGATAAGGCCCGACAAGCGTTTCCACGGTGTTGCCGATAAAAGACGCGCCCTCCATCAAGATGCAGGAAATGGAGCCGGTCGCGTTTTTTTCATAATTTATTGGCGGCTCGCCATTTTGAAGCGCCAGAGCGTTTTCGCCGACCCCGATCAAGGCGTTATTTTCGAATTTAAAAGCTCTTACGTCGCCGCGCATGCCGTCCCGGCTTTTTTTAACCCGTAACATCCTGATTTCAGGATGCCTGGCCTCGAACACGAGCATGGCGTCGAAAAAGCTCGATATTGAATCAAATTCGTGATAACAAGAAGAATAAAGGTTTTGCGCCGACATGAGTATCGAAAGATTGTTTTCGGCCGCTACCGCCTTCAGATGAGCAGTACATTCACGTATTTGAATATGTGACGATGGTATGGCGTCTATCGTTTTTTTGAAAAATCCTGTCGCCGAATCAAGTATAACCACTTCGGGCTTGCAACTCACGATCTCCGATATAGCCATGTCAATGTCGGATATCGACAGTATATATAGCCTTGGAGCGCCTATTGAAAGTTTCTGGACTTTAGACGACAATCTGTGAAATGATTCCTCTGAACTTATAAAAAGCGTCGAATGACCCGATATAGCGTAAGCTTCGGCGACCTTCAGCAGAAAAGTGGTCTTGCCGTTTCCGGGATCGCCGAATAAAAGGCTGAGGCTTCCTGAATGAAGGCCGCCGCCAAAAAGTTCGTCGAATTCGTTTATCCCGCTCGTTATAAGCTTCGCGGAAGCGTTTCCCTTATCCGGAGCATCTGAAGTTTCATGCGATATCCTCGAAGCCGAAACGGGATCGCGGCGCGAGAGTTCTTCGTCCTGCTCCTCCTCCTCGAAAAGGCCGAAATAATCGTCATATGATTTCGGAGTGATCTCTATCTTTTGAAGCGGACCGGAAAAACCGCATGAAGGACATTTATCAGAAGGATGCTCGAATATTTTCTCGCAACTTTCACAAATATAATTCGCGAACTCATCGCTGTTGAGCCTGTCGAAAACGCCATGAGAAGTCATTTTACCTCACAAACTTATTGCAGTAAGCGCCTTTCGTAAGATATTGCTTTAAAAAACCGCCGGTAAAAGAATTCTTGCATTTAGCGACTTCCTCCGGCGTTCCCATGGCGACGATCTTTCCGCCCTCGTCTCCGCCTTCCGGGCCGAGGTCTATAATGTGGTCGGCCATTTTCAAGACCTCAAGATTGTGTTCGATCACGACGACGGTATTGCCCTTATCCACAAGACGGCCGATAACCTCTATGAGTTTATGTATGTCGGCGAAATGAAGGCCGGTAGTCGGCTCGTCAAGAAGATAAAGAGTCTTGCCGGTGGATACTTTGGCGAGCTCGCAGGCGAGTTTTATCCTCTGCGCCTCACCGCCGGATAACGTCGTCGAGCTCTGGCCTAAGGTTATGTAACCAAGGCCGACGTCAAATAAGCATTTTAATTTTCTATGTATCTGCGGAATATTTTCGAAGAAGCCGACCGACTGCTCAACCGTTAAAGCAAGCACTTCGGCGATATTCAAACCTTTATATTTGACTTCAAGCGTTTCACGGTTATATCGTTTTCCCTTGCACTGCTCGCACTCTATATAAACGTCCGACAAAAACTGCATCTCGATCTTTATTATGCCGTCGCCCTCGCATGTTTCACAGCGCCCGCCCTTGACATTAAAGCTGAATCTGGAAGCCGTGTAACCGCGCATTCTCGCTTCCTGCGTAAGCGTGAAAAGATCCCGTATATTGTTAAAGACGTTGACATAGGTCGCCGGATTCGAGCGCGGCGTCCTGCCTATCGGCGACTGGTCTATGTTTATAACCTTGTCTATAAGGTCCAGGCCGTTTATCTGCGAACAGTTGCCCACCTTTATTTTAGTGTCAAAAAAATGCTGCATGAGGCGCTTGTATAATATCTCGTTTATGAGCGTTGATTTTCCGGACCCGGAAACGCCCGTTATGCAAACGAGTTTTCCAAGAGGAATTGAAACGTCTATATTCTTGAGGTTGTTCTCGCACGCGCCGATTATTTCTATCTTTGCGTTTTTATGCCCCTCGCGCCTTTTCTCGGGCACCTCGATCTCAATATCGCGCTTGAGGTATTTCGCGGTCAGCGTTTTTGCGCTTTTGAGCATATCGTCGGGAGAGCCGGCGAAAACTATTTCGCCTCCGGCGACTCCGGCGCCGGGGCCCATATCGACGACATAATCGGACGACAATATAGTTTGCTCGTCATGCTCGACGACCACGAGGGAATTTCCAAGATCGCGAAGGTGCATCAGAGTTTTTAAAAGTTTTTCATTGTCGCGCTGATGAAGCCCGATTGAAGGCTCGTCAAGTATGTATAGAACGCCGACCAGCCCCGAACCTATCTGGCAGGCCAGGTTTATGCGCTGGCTCTCGCCTCCGGAAAGCGTCGAAGCGGAACGGTCGAGCGATAAATAATCAAGTCCCACATGTATCAAAAAATCGATCCTGGATTGTATTTCCTTTAAAATTTCACGGGCTATCTGCTGATCGCGAGTTGATAATTTCAATTCAGAATAAAATTTTCTGGCGGTTTTTATCGACATCGCGGCTACATCCATTATGGATTTACCGCCAATTATTATTGAAAGAACTTCTTTTTTCAAGCGTTTTCCCTGACATTCGGGACATTTCACGAGGCTCATGAAGCTCATGATCTCGGCTTTAACCGACTCGGACTGGGACTGCTCATAGCGGCGTTCCAGAAGCGGAATTATGCCTTCATAAGGCTTATCATAGCTATATGTGTTGGTATTTCCAAATGCCATGTTAAATTTTATATTCTCATCGCCGGTACCGTATAGAAGCACTTCCTGATGCTCGCGGCCAAGCTTGCTCCATGTGCTGTCAAGCGAAAATTTATAATGATCGGCCACCTGCTGAAGTATCTTCCAGAAATAACTGGACTGGCCCTTAAATGGAGCGATCGCCCCGTCCTTTATCTTCAGGTTTTTATCCGGTACCAGAAGATTGGGATCTATTTCCATGCGCGAACCCAGTCCGTGGCATTGCTGGCACGCTCCCTGAGGCGAGTTGAATGAGAATATGCGCGGCTCTATTTCGGGCAATGAAAAACCGCACTTGACGCAGGAATAATTTTCAGAATAAACTTCTTCGGAACCGCCGACTTTTTCAATTATGACGATGCCTTCGCCTAATTTAAGGGCGGTCTCGATCGAAGCCGGAAGCCTGCTGCCAATCTCCGGTTTTACGACGAGACGGTCCACTATGACCTCTATCGAATGTTTCTTTTTTTTGTCCAGATTGAGCTTAGCCAAATCCTCTTCATATTCCTGGCCGTCCACGCGTATTCTTGTGAATCCGCCCTTTTTGATCTTTATGAGAATATCCTGGAATTGGCCTTTTCTGCTTCTAACGATGGGCGCGAGTATCCTTATTTTAGACCCGGCGGGATAATTCATGACGCGGTCTATTATGTCCTGGACAGTCTGCTTTTTTATCGGTATATTACATTCGGGGCAATACGCCTGGCCGATCCTCGCGTATAAGAGCCTCATATAATCGTATATTTCGGTAACGGTCCCGACCGTCGAACGCGGATTATGCGAAATGGATTTTTGCGCTATCGATATGGCGGGCGATAGGCCCTCGATGGAATCGACGTCCGGCTTGTCCATTCTGCCAAGGAATTGACGGGCATAACTGCTGAGCGATTCGATGTATCGTCTCTGGCCTTCCGCGTAGAGCGTGTCAAACGCAAGCGTCGATTTTCCCGAACCCGAAAGACCCGTTACCACGACGAACTTATCGCGCGGTATATTTATCGAAATATTTTTCAGATTATGCTGGCGGGCGCCCTTTATTATGATCTCGTCTCTAACGCTCAATTAAAAAACCTCCGATGAGGCTGAAAAGCGCGTAGGCCCTGTTATTTTAAAATTTTTATCTATATATATCTCGTTTAATCCCTCGATGTCGTAACTGCTTTTCGTCTTTTTATTCATTACCTGAACCCTTCCTGATTTTACGGCCACTCTTATATTTTCAACGCCGTCTTTTTTACCGTACTGTATCTTGAACATGGAACCGAAGCCCGATGGCATTTTAACCGCGAGAAACGAACAATCCACATTAAATGTGCAGGGCGCGGAAGCTATTTCAAATACCGCTCCGCCTCTGGAAAATAAAGTGTCAACGTTCAAAAGCTCAATATTGTCCTGAATTACTTCTATCCTGTTCACCAATAATTCTGAATTTTCAAGAAGCCTGAGCGATCTGTCTTTTGAAATAGAGACGGTGATACCTCCGCCTTTGCCTGTTTTTACGCCTTCGCCTTCTTCGAGTTTAGCCTTGCTTGGTTTTTCCCATATCTTGGTTTTTCCGTCCAATTTAAAAATTTCGCCTGAAGGAGATTTTATTTCAACCTGCCTGGCTTCTTTTTGCTGCTTTTTATTACTGCGTTCGGATGAAACGTAAAAGAACACTACGCTTATGAGCACGAATATTATAAGGCTGGCAAGTATTATTATAGTCTTCATGCTCTGGGATTTTTGGGAATCTATTTCTTCCTGCTGTTTTTTTTCAGCCTCTCTCTGTTTCTGCATCTTTCTTCTGTCGGCATCCGAGAGAACCTTCATTTCCGCAAATTTTGGAGGCATCTTAAAAATAACTCCTTCCGGCTGGTTTAAGCAACGGATAATAAAAAACTTCGGATAGCCCTTCCCGGGCATCCGGTTCCATTATCACATTAAGTGTAATTATATCAGTCTTATCAAATTATCATATTTTACTAAATAGGGGTTGATTTGTCAATAATAGAATTTAATAAGTTTAATAAGACTTTTGATAAAGCGTGTCCTTTTCAATGCCGGTATCATACAAACGTCATCAGGCGGAACTCAATGCCGCGAATCGGTCAAAAAGTCGGAATACACGATTACGGATCTTTCCATATTAAAAGGGGTCCTAAAGATAAGGGAAGCGGGCGCATCGTTAAAACACGCGTTTGGCGACATGGCCTTTTCAATCGCTTTTTTTTTGCCTGCTCCAATGGCTAAAAGGACTACCCGCGGAGATGTTAAAACCAGCTTTTCGGTCACGGTATATCTCACGGCGGAAAGAGACGGCACGAAATGAGAAATGAAAATGTCTTCTTTTTCCTCCGAAGCAAAATTTTCCGGACCGGTTCCGAGCGTTCCGGGAAAAAGTGATGCGATATGAGAATCGGCGCCTATCCCCAGTATCAAAACATCGGGTACGCCACCGCGCATGGCTTTTTTAAGCTTTCCGTCATAATCGGCGGCTATGTCTTTCGGAGATGAAAGTCTCATATTTAATGGCTCTATGCATGAAAATGAAATTCTTGAGTTGGCGCACAGCGAATCGGCAGCGCTTTTATAATTGGATTCGAACGAATCGGCCGGGACATCGCGCTCGTCGCCCATGAAAAATAAAATTTCATTAAAATCGGCGCCTTTAGTTATATTAGAAAGTTTCGCCACATTCTCGTAAAACGGAACCGGAGTTTTTCCTCCGCTTAAAAGTATAACGGGGCGTCTTTTTTCACGCGACTGTATCCCGGTAATAACCGAGATCAATTCAGCCGCGAATTTTTCAGTCAACAATTCAAGCCGCGGAGAATATTCAAACTTTAACATATATTCAACCCGAAAAATTCGCACAGCGAAGGCCCCGGAGAATTGGCCTCATAATGTTTGAGCGGCACGCCGCACGCTTTTATACATTCGAGCACCGGCGTTATATATTCCCACGAAGCCTCGATCTCGTCGCTTCTCATAAAGAGAGTCGCGTCGCCAAGAAGCGAATCGAGTATAAGACGTTCGTACGCTTCGGGCAGCTTCCCGTTAAAAGACGTCGAATAATTGAAGTTCATCATTACCGGCTGAAGGCCCATTTCAAATCCAGGTATCTTCGAAAATATCTTAAGGGATATCCCTTCGTCCGGCTGTATCCTTATAATAAGCTTATTAGCAGGAGCGGAACATGAAGGTGAAATAGAATCGGCATCTTTTAATTTCGTGTAATCGTCGACGTCGCATATATTTTTAAATATCATATGCGGCGCCGGCTTGAACGTGACTATAACTTCCGTCAGGCGCTCGGACATACGCTTTCCGGCCGACAGGTAAAAAGGAACGCCGGCCCAGCGCCAGTTATCAATATAGAGTCTTATAGCCGCAAACGTTTCCGTTCTGGAGTCTTTTGAAATACCCGGCTCATCTATATAAGCGGGTATTGTAGCGGAACCCGATCTCCCGGCGGTATACTGCGCGAGAACCAGATCCGCCGAAGCCCTTGAAACGTCGAACGGGCGGATAGCCGAAAGCGCTTTCAATTTTTCATTTCTGATATTCTCCGCGGCCATCGAATTAATCGGTTCTATCGCTATCAGTGAAAGCATCTGAAGCGAATGATTTTGAATGATATCTCTTATTATTCCAGCATTATCAAAATAATTGGCGCGCTTTCCTATGCCTTCGGTCTCAAAAACCTTTATCTGCACGCTATCGATATATTTCTGGTTCCAGACCGGCTCGAATATGCCGTTTAAAAATCTGAACACCATAATATTTTGAACGGTCTCTTTTCCGAGGTAGTGGTCGATCCTGTATATCTGGTCCTCCGAAAATACGGAAAGGACCATTTCGTTTAACTTTTTCGCGCTCGCCAGATCGCGGCCGTATGGTTTTTCAATGACTATGCGAACGAAGGAACCGGCGCAGATAACGTCGAGAAAATCAGGTTTTGAAAGCCCCGACGAACCGAGGCCGGAAATTATCTCGATAAAATTTTGCGGCGGCGTTGAAAGATAATACAAAAAATTACATATTTTATATTTTAGCGCGACGGCCTTCAAACCCTCGCGTATGGCGGCAAACGATGACATATCAGAAAAATCGGCGCAGATATAACTGTTCATCGCGATAAATTTTTTCTTAATATCTTCGTTTTTCAAGATCTCGGAGCGTTCCCCGCCGGGAACCCCGGACGAGCGCAAAATATCGGATATATATTCGTTATATTCAATATTAGAATATTTTCGACGGCCTATACCGACTATATGCGTCTTTTCATCAAGAAATCCAAGACTATATAAATTGTATATGGCCGGGAATATTTTTTTAAGCGCGAGATCCCCGGTCACTCCGAATATCGCTATGACGCATGGAACTGTTTTTCTCGGTGAATTTTTCACATCCGGCATTTATTTATCAGTCCTTTTTAACATTATGCCCGCCGAACCGGTTTCTAAGGGCGGCAATTATCTTCGCCGAAAAAGATTCCTCCTGCCTCGACGTAAAACGGCTTAAAAGCGACATTGTAATAACCGGCGCGGAAACCGATTTTTCAATAGCGTCAAGAACCGTCCAGCGCCCTTCGCCGGAATCCTCCACGAAACCTTTGATACCCTCGAGAGAAGGATTTTCAGAAAGCGAATTTTCAAGCAACTCGAGAAGCCATGACCGGACGACGCTTCCTTTATTCCATAATCTGGAAACCTTATGAAGATCGAGATCGAACTCTGATTTTTTCAAAAGTTCGAACCCTTCGCCGTAAGCCTGAAGCATTCCGTATTCGATGCCGTTATGGATCATTTTCACGTAATGCCCGGACCCGTGCGGTCCGGCATGAATATACCCGTCCTTTATAGCCAGATCGCGGAAGGCCGGCTCGACGAATTTAAAATCAGCTTCAAGTCCGCCAACCATGAGGCAATATCCGTTCTCATAACCCCACACGCCGCCGGAAGTTCCGCAATCCATAAATGAAAATCCTTCTTTTGCGAGGCGCGAGGCGCGCGCCATTGAATCCTTATAATTGGAGTTTCCTCCGTCTATTATTATGTCGCCGGCGGACGCGGATTTCATGATCTCATCTATAATTTTATCTACAGGATTTCCCGCGGGAACCATTATTATATAAACGCGCCTGCCCTGAGTGAAATTTTTAGCGATGCCGTCTATCGATAAAATAAAATTTCCGCCGAAAGCCCTTACTTCCGATTCCATTGAGGTTCTGTTCCAGCAGAGCACTTTATGGCCGAAATCGCACAACCTGTGAGCCATATTAAGCCCCATTCTTCCCATGCCGAGTATTGCAAGTTCCATATTGGCACCGCCTGAATATAATTTTAACCTTTAAACGCGTTTAAAAATCGTAAAAATTATAACAGAATATAAACGCTTTGTCAAAATCCTCCTAACGGGTATTTTGACAAAAACCGGCTCATCTGATATAATTTCCTGGTATTTCAGGTTTAAATATTAAAGTAACTGAGCGAACGCCGGTTTAAGGACGCCTGCATCACCCCGCCCGGGCCCTGACCCGCCGGCGCGGGCCGGCCATAATATTACCGGTCATCCCGTTAATGAAAAGGCGGTATTTAAAAATTATTTCTCAGCCGTAGTAAAAATAAATTTACAGGGAAGCGCTTAAATGGATAAAGCCAAAAAAAACGTCGTTTTTTACCGCCATGTACTGTTCGCGATGTTGTTCGCGGCCATGGCGTCCGGAATATACCAGGGCTCTTTTTATATATTGCTTAAAAGCTTCACCATACCAGACATATCATACGAAAAGATCGCAAGCGAGCAGTCGATTGAGGAAAATAAATACATAGTAGAATTACTCAAAATATTTTTCCTTATAATTTTTTACATGAAAATAAGGCCCATATACGGTTACCTGGTCCGGAATAAAGAAGAACTCAAAACCCTTGCCATTGAGCGGTATAACGATATTTATAAATTCATAACTTATTTTTTCATCGCCACGACGTTAGCCGCAAACGTTAATTTTATTATAAGCCGGTTTGGAAGCGCGGGCGGCATGAAGGATTATTTTTATTATTACCTTCCGTCAACGCTTTTCGGGGCTTATTACTCGATATATTTCGCCATTGCCTATCTTGAGCCGCTTCTTTTTTCAAAAATGGCCGATAAATTTTACGACGCCCAATCGATCTACGCCAGAAAAAAAGGCCTTTCGCTAAGCATAGGCACGAGGCTTTTCTTCACGATATTAAATCTTCTGGTGATCCCGATGATAATAATAATATGCTACTCGCTTCTGATACCAAATATTAATTTTAACGCGGATAAGCTGGCGGAAGGGACCGTAGAAGCCAGAAGATTGATGACGCTTTTAATGATGAGCAAGGTCAATCTGCTTGGAATAGCTATAATTTCACTCATTTATGCCATAGGCTATACTGAAATGCTCTATAAAAGCATCAAAAGGCCCCTCGACGAATTGGTCAAAAAAATGGACAGGCTCGCGTCAGGCGATTTCGACGTTAAAACGACCGTGCTGTCGGACGACGAAATAGGCAACCTTAAATATAATTTTAACGTGATGGTCGACGGCCTGAGCGAAAGGGAGCGCCTGCGTGAAACTTTCGGCCGTTACGTGTCGATAGAGATCGCCAAGCACCTTATGTCCACCAATAAGATAGACCTTGGCGGCGAGGATATCCGCGCCACCATACTTTTTTCGGACATCAGAAATTTCACGGCCATGAGCGAAAAAATGAGCGCACGCGAGGTAGTCGATTTTTTGAACGAATATTTTTCTTACGTGACGGAACCTATAATAAAAAATCACGGCGTAATAAATAAATTCATAGGCGACGCCGTAATGGCCATATATATACCTCATTTGGGCTCGGCTGATCACGTGGACGACGCCATAAAAAGCGCCATCGGTATGCGAAAGCGCCTTGAGGAATTCAACGCCGCTAAAAAAATACCTGGTGAAGTGAGATTCGGGATAGGCATCCATACCGGAAACCTGATCGCCGGAAATATAGGCACGAAAGACCGCCTGGAATATACGGTCATAGGCGACACGGTTAATGTAGCATCGCGCATAGAATCAGAAAACAAGTCTTTCAGCTCCGATATTTTGATAAGCGAGGAAACCTTCAACCTCGCCGGCGATGAAATTAAAAATACCGTCAAGTTTGAAAAATGCGCGCCTGTTTTGGTAAAGGGAAAGGAAAAGCCGCTGATATTATACAAGATCTCTCAAAATTCATAGACTCCAAAGATACCGCCGCGAGTATAATGGCATAAATTAAACAAATGAAAGTCCAAGATCCGCCTCAATTCATAAAAGGCAGGCGGATAATAACCGCGGCGACGTTTTCCTTTTCATTGATCTCCGCTTCGACCGCTCCGCTATGGGCTTCAATAATGCACGTGCTGAGATAGAGCCCGAATATAACATTATCCAGGCTGAAATTTTTGGATGACGAAAAGTTCTCAAGTATATTTTTTAACAAAATTAATTTATTATCATGATAGTCAACCATGAGATATATTATGGCTTCGGAGTTATCTGAACGAACGGAAATGCGGCATTTCGAAAGATCAACATTATTTTCCAGAACGAAGTCATAAATATTTATAATAGCTTTCGAAAGCAATTTTATATCCATCATTATCTCCGGCGCTTCGGAGGAAATTTCCCGGGCTATTTTATTCTCATCCCTCACGCGCTTCAACCCTTTGCGGACGCTTTTGATCAAAGTTTCAACGTTATGCGGTTCGCGTTCATAGTTAAGAAAACCCGACTTCAGATTTATCACTTCTATAAGATTTTTAAGGTCTATACTGAGCGTTTCCAGCTCCTCGTTAACATCGATTATATAAGATTTTATTTCATGTAAGCCGTTTCCCTTTTCGTCTTCGAATGGGTAATTAAGTATGCTCTTAATGGTATCGATACGTTCCTTGAACTCGCTCGAAAAAAGATTTAATATGAGCTGATAGAATTTTTTGGAATGATTAAGCACGTCATTTCTGGCGTTTTGATAATTAGTCATTTCCCGTTCGAGTGAAAGCGATATCTGGTTCGCGAAAGTTTCAATCAACGCTTTTTGCTCGAAACTCATGCTTTCGCCTTCCCTGAATTTGAGGCCTACGACTCCGGCAGTGCCGCCCGACGCATGAAGCGGAAAATATACCGCTTTCGCCGTCGGAAGAGTATCTGTGAACATGCCCGCCGCTTTCCCGTTTTTAAACGCCCACATGGCGACGCCCGTCTCTTTTTCATCTATTTCAAACGTACTCGATGCGTGCGGCCTCGCGGATATCTTTCCAAAGCGGTCTTTTATGAAGAACAATACGTCCGCGTTAAATATTTCAGATATTTGTTTTACCGCAGCGGCCAATATGTCGCCGATGTTAGCGGCCCCGGAAATATCTCTTACCAGTGCGTAGAGCGCCATAGTACGCTCGTCGCTGAATCTAAGTTCCCTTTCGCGTTCCCGCATCCTGAAAGTTACGTTGCCGGTGAATGTCGCTACGATAAAATACATTAAAAACATTAATATATCTTCAATATGAGAAATATAGAACGTGAATTTAGGAGGTATGAAAAAATAGTCCCAGATAAGCGCGCTAATGGCGGACGCCGCGAAAAGCGGTCCGCGTCCGAAGAAAAGCGCCATCGCCATTATCGTTGAAAAAAAGATCAATGCGACTGATCGGTAACCGATTATATCCGCGATCAAATAATTAACGAACGTCGTAGCTATAACAATCGATATCGCAATGATATAATGGACCAGTTCTGATTTTTTCTTTTTCGGATTTCCGATTATTCCAGGCGCCGTTCTTTTTTCAGTTTTTTCGCCTCTGACTACATATATGTCTATATTTCCGCTCACCCTGACGAGCCTGTCCACGAGCGACCCGCCCCTTATCACTTCCGAAACCCAGCTTCTGAGCGGTTTACCTATGACTATCTGCGTGACGTTCCTCTGCCTGGCTACCCTCATCAGGCCCTGTATGATGTCCTGGTCGAATTTTGAAATAACCTCCGCGCCGAGTTCATTGGCCAGCGAAATATTCTGCGAAAGAAGAGCTTTCGCCGATTCGCTCAGCTCCTTCGTAGTCTCGATATAAACCGCTATCCAGGACGCGTTCATGTTATACGCCATGCGCCTGGTCCACCTGATGAGCTGGGCCGAAAAAGGGCTCGGCCCTATCGCGACCATTAGTCTGTCGCTTGATTTCCAGGCATCGGATTTATTACTTGCCTTTTTATAATCCTGAAGGTCGTGATCGACTCGTTCGGCCGTCATGCGCAGGGCCATTTCGCGTAACGCTGTAAGGTTTGCGGGCGTGAAGAAATTATCAAGCGCCCGCCCGGCGGAAGCGCCCAGATAAACCTTTCCTTCATTAAGCCGTTTTATCAGATTGTCCGGCGATATATCTATTATTTCTATTTCAAAAGCGCGATCGATGATTCCGTCCGGGACCGTTTCACGCACGATCACGCCCGTGATCTGGGCGACCGTGTCGGTTCGGCTCTCAAGGTGCTGGACATTTACCGTCGTGTAAACGTCGATCCCGGCATCGAGTAACTCGAGCACGTCATGGTATCGCTTGGGATGCCGGCTTCCAGACGCGTTCGTATGCGCCAGTTCGTCCACAATGGCGATTTGAGGGCAACGTTCGAGTATGGCGTCGATATCCATTTCCTCGAAAGTTACACCTTTATATTCTATTTTTTTACGGGGAATAATTTCCAGGTTTTTTGTCAGTTCGTCCGTCTCGGCGCGTTTGTGAGTTTCGACGTAGCCTACGACTATATCCGCGCCTTCAGCTTTTTTTTTATGGGCAGCCTTGAGCATGGCGTAGGTTTTACCGACGCCGGCGCACATTCCGAAAAATATCTTCAATTTTCCGCGCTTCTCTTTATCTTCCGCTTTTTTTATCGACTCAAGCAGCGCGTCCGGATCAGGCCTTTGTTCGTCAACCATATTTCATCCTTTAAGTCCGCCAATAATTCTGACTTCACTTGATTTTGTCGAGCGCCCTATTCAGCCTTAAAACATTAACCGATGGTTCGCCAAGAAAACCGAATTGAGGATATTCTATTAAATTTTCAACGATTTTTTCAAGTTGCTTTTTCTTTAAAATATCGAATTTTCGAGCATTAGCTACTCTTCCAATTTGAAATTTTGCGCCATTCGGGCTAATATGAGGGTCGATCCCGCTGGCCGACGCAAAAAGAAGCTCCTGCGGAACTTCTACGGAAGTTTCTCCAGTTTCATATCCATGCGCCTTTAAAAAATAAACTTTTCGCTCGTTAAACGCTTTTACAAGCGACGCGCTTGTCGGTCCGAGATTGCTTCCGCCCGAAGGAAGATTGTAATCGACAGCCGAAGGCCTCGGCCAGAAATATTTTTCCGAAACGAATTTCTGCCCGATAAGTTCCGAGCCGAGCGCTTCTTTATCATTATAAAAGATAAGACTTCCTGCGGCTTTTTCTCTAAACAACGCCTTTGCCGATACGGTTATAAACATAGGATACATCAATCCCGTAATTATTGTCAAGACGATCAGAATTCTTATCGCTGTAATTATATCCTTAAGCATATTTTCCACCTTTCGCAAATAATACCAACATCCGGATTTGTCATTAATTTACTTTATTTACGCCAATCTTAACATTACAATAATTATATCGAGTATTTTTATTCCTATAAACGGCGTAATCAAACCCCCGAACCCGTATATCAGCATATTTCTCTTCAGAATTTCGGCCGCGCCCAACGGTTTATATTCAACTCCGCGAAGGGCCAGAGGAATAAGAAATATTATTATCAGCGCGTTAAAAATCACGGCGGAAAGTATGGCGCTTTCAGGGGAATGAAGTTTCATCACGTTTAATACCGCAAGCGGTCCATTAGATCCGGCCGTAGCATACAGGCTTCCAAAAAGCGCCGGAAGTATCGCGAAATATTTCGCGACATCGTTGGCTATACTAAACGTCGTAAGAGCGCCGCGGGTCATTAAAAGCTGCTTGCCGATCTCGACGACCTCGATAAGTTTCGTGGGATTGCTGTCCAGATCGACCATATTCCCGGCCTCACGCGCCGCCTGCGTTCCGGTATTCATCGCGACCCCTACGTCAGCCTGCGCGAGCGCCGGAGCGTCGTTGGTTCCATCTCCTATCATCGCTATCATATGCCCGTTTTTCTGCTCGTCCCTTATTCTTTTCAGCTTCATTTCAGGCGTCGCCGTAGCTATATAATCGTCGACTCCGGCTTCGGCGGCTATAGCCGCGGCGGTCAGCGGATTATCTCCCGTAATCATAACGGTTTTTATTCCCATTTTTCTAAGTTCCGCGAACCTCTCTTTTATTCCGCCTTTTACAATGTCTTTCAGCTCGATCACCCCGAGCACTTCTTTTCCCTCCGTAACGACAAGCGGCGTACTGCCGCGCCTTGAAGTTGTATCAACCGTTTCGCGCACGGCATCTGGAAATCTTCCTCCAAGGTTTTCAATATATGCCCTTACAGCTTCCACCGCGCCCTTTCTGATAATCCTGGCCGGTTTTCCGCCAATGGCCGGAAAATCGACGCCGCTCATTTTCGTCTGCGCCGTAAATTCGGTAAAATGAGCTCCCGTTTCCTTAACGCTTCTACCCCGAAGTCCGAAATTTTCCTTCGCAAAAACCACTATTGAACGACCTTCCGGAGTTTCATCCGAAAGCGACGATAGCTGAGCGGCGTCGGCCAGACGCTCGGGCCTGATCCCCGGAGCGGGTATAAACGCGCCCGCCATTCTATTTCCAAGGGTTATAGTTCCCGTCTTATCCAGCAGCAAAACGTCTATGTCCCCCGCCGCTTCAACCGCGCGTCCGCTTGTCGCGAGAACGTTGCGTTTTATAAGCCTGTCCATGCCGCTGATTCCGATGGCGCTTAAAAGACCGCCTATAGTCGTCGGTATCAGACATACAAGAAGCGATACCAATATCGGCGTTGTCAGAGGGTTCACAGCCTGGCCGGCCACCCTGATCGAATATTCGGCAAACGGGTAGAGGGTGGCCACCGCGAGAAGAAAAACTATCGTAAATCCCGAAAGAAGTATCGTAAGCGCTATTTCATTTGGAGTCTTCTGGCGCTTGGCGCCTTCGACGAGCGCGATCATTTTATCGATAAAGGTGTTTCCGGCATCTGAAGTAATTTGAATGATTATACGGTCACTCAAAACTCTCGTCCCTCCGGTTACGGCGCTTCGATCTCCGCCGCTTTCACGAATTACCGGAGCCGATTCGCCCGTTATCGCCGACTCGTCGACGCTCGCTATTCCTTCGATGACCTCGCCATCGCCCGGAATAACATCGTTGGTTTCGCAAACTACCGTATCGCCTTTTTTCAGCTCCACCGCCGGAATTCGTGTTTCAGTCCCGTTGACGATCTTTCTCGCGAAATTATCAGTTTTTGTCTTTCTCAAACTCGCCGCCTGGGCTTTTCCTCTTCCTTCCGCGACAGCTTCGGCGAAATTTGCGAAGAGTATGGTTACCCATAACCATACGGTAATCTGCAGATTGAAACCTGAAAAATTACCGGAAGCCATTTCGCGAGCGCAGGTTATGGTTGATAAGAAAGCGCCGATGTTCACGACGAACATTACGGGGTTTTTCAGTTGAAGATGAGGAGAAAGTTTTAAAAACGAGTCTATTATAGCTCTTTTTATTATATCGCTTTTAAAGATGTTTCCTCTCCCGCCTGAATGGCCTGATCCCGATTCCTTCAGCCATTCGGGTTTGTTGTTAATTGAATCAAGTATTCCCTCTTTTATTATATTTCCAAGTTCAGTTGAATTCTGTTGTTTATCCATAAAATATTCCTCCAAAGCGTGAAAAACTTAAAAAACCTTGCCGGACATCATCAAAAATTGTTCTATTACAGGTCCGAGCGTCAGAACGGGCATGAATGTCAGGGCCCCTACTATAAGGATAACCGAAATTAAAAGGGCCACAAAAGTTCCGCCGTCAGTCGGAAAAGTTCCGGGCGACGGAGGAGTTATTTTTTTCTCTACCATGCTTCCGGATATGGCAAGCGCCGGAATGATTATAGCAAACCTGCCGATAAACATCGCTATCGCCAGAAGAGTGTTATAGAAGGCAGTATTCGCGTTAAGACCCGCAAATGCGCTGCCGTTATTGCCGGCGGCTGACGAAAACGCATACAGCATTTCCGATAATCCGTGAGGGCCGATATTACAAAGGCTGTCAAGTCCGGACTTCGTAACGCATGCGACGGCGGTTAAAATAAGTATCGTCGCGCATGGCGCCAGAACGGCAAGAATAGCCATTTTCACTTCAAATGCCTCTATTTTTTTTCCGAGATATTCCGGCGTTCTTCCTACCATCAGCCCGGCTATGAAAACGGTAAGTATTATAAACATTACCATTCCATAAAGCCCCGCGCCAACTCCGCCAAATATTACCTCGCCTATCATGATATTTAACATAGCTATCATTGCTGATACGGGCGTAAGACTCGCGTGCATGCAATTGACCGACCCGTTCGACGCGGCGGTCGTGGCCGCCGACCACAAAACGCTGTTGGCCACACCGAAGCGCGTCTCTTTTCCTTCCATCACTGCGGATATATTGAAATTCTGATTGACGGAAAATTCCGAATATAGAGATATCGAAAGGCCAACGATTAAAAGTATGAGCATAGTAACAAAAATAGCCGCGCCGTGACTTTTCGCCCCAGCCATTCTGCCGTAAGTAAATACGAGCGAAGCGGCTATAAAAATCAGCGAAAACATTTCAAGAAAATTTGTAAAGGGCGTCGGGTTTTCAAAAGGATGCGCGCTGCTTGAATTAAAGAAACCGCCGCCGTTCGATCCGAGCTGTTTAATAGCGACCTGCGAAGCTACGGGACCGAACGCTATTTTCTGAGTTCCACCCTCTATAGTGTTCACGGTCATATCAGGTGAAAAATTTTGTATCACTCCCTGCTGGGAAAGAGTAAGCGCAAGAGCGACCGAAAGCGGAAGCAGGACATATAACGTAGAACGAACAAGATCTACCCAGAAATTCCCTATTAATTTACTTTCACGTCTGGTAAACGCCCTTACCATCGCGAGAACTACAGCAATTCCGGTAGCGGCGCTCGCAAAATTCTGGAACGTAAGGCCCGCCATCTGCACAAAATGGCTCAACGTAACTTCGCCCGCGTAACTTTGCCAGTTAGTATTCGTCACGAAGCTCATAGCCGTATTCAGGGCTAAATGCCACGAAAGGCCCGGAAGGTTTTGAGGGTTCACCGGCAGCCAGTCCTGAAATATCAGCATGAAAAAAAGCGCCGCGAAACCCGCGAAGTTAAAATATAAAAGCGATGCCGCATAACGTTTCCAATCCATCTCATCGTCCAGTTTCACCCCGGACATTTTATATATCAAACGCTCAAAAGGCCCGAGCGCGAAAGTCATAAAATTCTTCCCGCCTTCGAATATCGTCGCCATATACCCGCCAAGAACGGGAGAAAGCAAAACAAGTAAAACAAAATAAAAAATCATTTGTATCATTTCAAGGCTTTTCATCGTTACGCTCCTCTAAAACTTTTCCGGGTATATTATAGAATAGGTCAAATAAAACAGTAAAAAAACCGTCGATATCAAAGCCAGTATCATTTCAAAATCCATTTTAATACCTCCATTGGCGTCATAAAATCATTTTTTCAAACGTCTTTTATTTACCTCGTCCCAGCTTATATTATCCATTATAACAAGGCCCTTGATATAAGCGAAGTTCAAAATAAAAGGCCGCTGGAAATTATCAAATCTTCGAAAACCTGAATATTGAAAATGCAATTATTTTTCTTATAATATCTATCATTTTTTAGTTATTAGGACAGGTATGGTTTTTTTGACATATTTATCAAGCCGCATATTGACAACCGATATAACTTTGTCTATAATCATTAGCATAAATTCAATATTAACGGGCAAGAAATGTTTAAAACTTTAAAAGGGAAAATTACTTTCATATATTCGCTCCTCGTCGCCGCGATGTTTATCATCGGCGGCATTTCAATATGGAATCTGCACAGCCTTAATCAGTCCATGGAAGGGCTTATGGTCAACAACTACAAAAGCATCGACATGGCAAATCGGATGATGGAATCCATCGAACGCCAGGACAGCGCGATGCTGACATATCTGAGCTTCGATAAAACCGGTGGAATAGAGTTGTTTCATGATAACGGAAGTAATTTTTCAAAATGGTTCAGGATTGAAGAGACCAATATTACCGAAGCCGGCGAGAAAGAACTGGTTGAAAAAATCGGAGCCGAATATCAAGCTTACTCTAAATCATTCTCCGAACTCCAGGAAATCAAAAATAATAAAGGTACGGCCGGCGCATCTATTTTTTATAACGAAAACATTCATAAAATTTTCGAAACAATTAAAAAGATGCTTACCGACATCGATTCGCTTAATGAAAAAGCTATGTTTATGGGGCGCGAGAAACTTATGGAAAAAACCGGCAAGACGGTTAACGCGCTTATATTGATATTTTCGGCCACAATAATCGGCGGATTCCTTCTTTCAGGCTATTTCACCGATATGTTTCTGAGGCCCGTCTATCTTCTTACGGAAACTATTAAAAAACTCCGGGCCGGCGATCTCAATCAACAGGCCGAGGTAGTGTCCGACGACGAAATAGGCGTTCTCGCGAGCGAATTCAACAATATGACCCGCAGGCTTCTGGCTTTCGAAAAGAGCGCCATAGGCGATCTCATGAACGAAAGAAACAGATCGATAGCGATCGTTCACAGCATATCCGATCCACTTATCGTACTCGATAACAATTTCAAAATAGTTCTGATAAACAAAGCTTGCGAGAATTTTTTCAACATAAATGAAGAAAAAACCGCGGGCCGGCACTTTTTGGAAACTATCAGAAACGGCGAGCTCTTCGATATCATATCGAACGCATCTAAAAATCCGGATAAGGATAAAACAAAAGGAACGGTTATCCAGTTAAAATCGGGCGACAAAAACATTTTTTTCAGCATTATCGTGACCGACGTCAGAGATTCGGAATCCAACACTATCGGCATAGTCGTCTTATTTTACAATATCACGGATTTCAAGAATCTCGAAAAGATCAAAACCGATTTTATTTACGTCATTTCACACGAATTCAAGACGCCGCTTACATCAATAACCATGGGAACAAGCCTTTTATCTGACGAAAGCGTCGGCCCGTTAAACGACAAGCAGAAGGAAATTTTCAACGCGCTAAGGGAAGACGGCGAAAAGTTGACCGGACTGGTGAACAGTCTTTTGGAACTTTCCCGCCTTGAATCGGGAAAATCCATTTTCAATATTTCCGCCTGCGCGGTCTCCGACATAATTCAAAATTCACTCAAGCCCTTTTATGAACAAGCTCGCTCGAAAAAAATACGTCTTGCGTATCACGTTCCCGAAAACATGCCAAAGATCGATGCCGATCCGGACAAAATAGTATGCGTTATAAACAATCTTATCTCGAACGCTCTTAAATATACTCCGAACGAAGGGGAAATATTAGCTAAAGCGGTTATCGAAAATAACCACGCGGTCTTTTCGGTAAAAGACACCGGAAAGGGAATAGATGAAAAATACCATGAAAAGATCTTCGAACGATTTTTCAGGGTAAACGAAGAAGAAGGCGAATCAGGCGGAAACGTCGGACTCGGACTCTCCATTGCGCGTGAGATAATTGAAGCGCATCACGGAAAGATATGGTGCGAAAGTTCAAAGCACGGAAGCGTTTTTTATTTCACTATCCCCATTCACGATATAAAGCTTAACAGCATCGAAGAAAATTTTTAAGTAAAGGGCCGGCATTAAAATGGCATTAAAAAAAGCGCTCGTAGTCGACGATACCAAAAATATCAGAGTATTATTAAAAACATGCCTCGAACTGGAAGGGTTCGAGGTATTTACGGCGTCCGACGCGACCGTAGCTATAGAATTATTAAAAAATACGCAGATGGACATCGCGTTCATAGACATTAAAATGCCTGAGATAAGCGGAACCGAACTTTTGAAAAAGATGAGGGATAATGGATCGAAAACGCCGGTGATTATAATGACGGCATTCGCTTCAATTAAAAACGCCGTCGAATGCACAAAAATGGGCGCCATCGCATATCTTCAAAAACCCTTTACGGCGAATAAGATCAGGGCCCTTCTCGGGGAGATCTGGCCCGACGGCCATAAAGAAGACCTTGCTGGAAGTTTCGAAGGATGCGATACAGGTTATATAGAATCTCTCATAATTTCAGGAAAAAACAAAGATGCTATCGCCGAATTAAAAAAACTCGTGGTTACCGCACCCGAATGCGCCGAACTTTACAGGCTTTTCTACATGGCGTATTCGGCCATTGGCGAACGTGAACTTGCCGATAAATTCCTGTCAATGTATGAATTGATAATAGGAAAGGGCAAATAAAAATATTTAGAGCAGCTAAGCTCGCAATGTTTTTTTAGCCGTCTCTTCCACGAGCCTTATTGGAAGAATAACGATTGGAATTCCCTTATAATAGAATTTTCTCTGTATCACGAATGCCGTATAGTTATGAAGCATACCGGCCAGATAAGACGCTTCAGGAAATATCAACTGGCCTCCGAAAAATATGGCATTGGAATATTTTTTAGTCAGCACGTCCGACATATTCATTGTTTCATCGACGACATCCGTTCCAATAGCTGAAATGCCTTCGGCATAATAGCCGTGCTGGGTCATAAGCTTCACGTATTTATCAACTTCGTTTTGAGCGTGTTCCTTGAGTTTATCTATTTCAGCGACGCCCTTGAAGTTTCCGGCGTCGACCACGCCGACGCGAAGAAATACATAGTTTTTGAAGGTATCGCCAAATATTTTAATTATATTAAATAGCGCGTGAAGTCCCATTCCGTTATAACCGCCGACAAGAAGCACCGCCGTTTTGGCTCCAGGGTCGCACTTATGAACCGGAAGCCTGTTTTCGGCGACCGCTTTATCGTATTCGATGAGCGTGATATCGGCCGCCTTTAAAAGAGTCTGAAGCTGACCGATCATCCTTGAAGTGTCGTTATAATGCCGTTTTATGGATATCGCAAGCGCTACGAGCGAACCTGTGATTAGAATCGTAAGCCATCCGCCCTCGTGAAACTTGATTACCGTGACGGATACGAGAATAAAAGAAGTTATAACGAGGCCTATCCCGTTGATCAGAAGTTTATGTTTCCACTTAGGCTCTTCGTTTCTAACCAGCCACCAGTGTTTGACCATGCCAAGCTGTGAGAGCATGAAAGTCACGAAAACGTTGATACTGTATAATACTATCAAAAACGAGACCTGGCCATGGGTATATAACATTACCATCAACGCTGAAATACCCATTATCAAAATGCCGTTCTGGTTGACGAGGCGATCGCTGAGCATAGCGAATTTATTAGGAAACCATCTGTCGAGAGCCATATTAGCCAGAACGCGCGGACCATCGAGAAAGCCCGCCTGGGCGGCAACGAACAAGAGAGCGGCTTCTGAAATCAGCGTGATATAAATAAATGCCAGGCCAAGCATTTTTGGCCACGAAACCGTCATGTTATCAAGAAGCACCGCATTCATGGTCTTTCCCGTAACCGGGGAGACCTTCAATAAAAGATACGCCAGCATCAAACCGAAAACCGTGAACGCAAGAGATACCGACATATAGACCATCGTGCGCTTTCCGGTCTCGACCTTTGGTTCGCGAAGGATCGGCAGGCCATTGCTGACTGCCTCGATACCGGTGTATGTACCGGCGCCCATAGTATATGCTCGAAGAATAAGAAGCATCATTCCCCAGAACCCAAGCTCGGCTGATGTTTTATGTACATCGGCCACGGTTTGCGTAACAACAGTGCCCAAACTCATTATATTGATCCCTACAGCATATAAAATCACGAAAACGTGCGTCGCTACGAATACGAGGAATATAGGAAGCAGCGCCATGACGGATTCCTTGACGCCGCGCAAGTTCAAAAGCGTCAGAATTACAAGACCCAGAACCGCTACTTCCAATTTATAAGGAAGATATTTCGCCGGAAGGAAACTGAAAATGGCGTCGGCGCCGGATGCGATGGAAACCGTTATGGTTAGTACGTAATCGACCAGGAGCGCGCAGCCGGATATCATGCCCCATGTGGGTGAGAGAAGCTTGCTCGCGACGAGATAACCGCCGCCGCCCGTCGGGAACAATTCAATTATCTGAGAGTAGCTCGAACTTATAATAAAAACCGTTATCGCGGCGGCCAGGCCGACGAAAATTCCAAGATGATAATGCCCGTTTAAAGCCTGCAACGCTTCATCAGGTCCGTAACACGACGATGACAGTCCGTCCGCGCCGAGACCGACCCAGGCAAAGAACGCGATAAGTGAAATGTTGTGAAAAACATGCGGATCATGAGGATCCAGCGCATCACCTATTATGAGAGATTTTAACTTTTGAAATATATTCTTTTTTTGTCCAAGTTTATTTTCATGCAGCGGTTTCATTATAGTCTCCTTAAGATTATGGTACGATGTAAATTCGACATTATATCTCATGGCAGCTTTAAAACAAAACAGCAGTAAAATCAAGACTTTAAAATTTCCTTAATACTAAAATAGATTTAAATCATCCACAATTAAAATTCTTATCATATCTCAAATTATCTTCAAATTAAGATATGTATTAAAATCAATATCAATTTCGATAAATGTTTATTAGAACAAGAAAATTTTTGGTCAAATGCCTCTAACTAGAAGGGTTTGAAGTTTTAACGGCCGGCAGCGGCAAACGGGTCCTCAAAATTTTTAAAAGCGTTAAAATTTTAACAATAATTCAAAAAAAATTTTTTATTTAAAAAAAAGCTAAAGTATAATGCTTTCTATGCCGATAACGAAAGAGGGGGAATATTTTTTTTCAAGGAAGAAAAAAATTCTTACATAAAATAGGGAACGCATGGAGGCGATTTCTATGGCAGAAATATTAAACATCACTTCTCAAACTCAATTTAACTTTTCAATATCAGCATCACTTCAATTTTCCGCGAACGTTAATGTTCAAAAAGCAATTCCAGTTCCAGACGGAACTCGCGACAGCGGCAATAAAACAGAACAGACAAATTCATCTAATTCCGGTATCAATTTAGATGAAGCTTTCATTTCAATACACGCCAAAGCTTTGAACTTCATAAACACAGTTTTTTCAAATGCTAAAGTGTCGTCTCAAGCAGCTCAAACCGCTATGAAAAGGTTCAGCGACGACCCTAAATTAGACATTGAACTTCAAAAATTATATATCTTACTCGAACCTTTTTATGAAGATCCGGAGCTGAAAGATTCATTTGATAAATTATTCTATTCCCTTGCTGAAAATATGGGCAGATTATCAAATGACCAGGTAAGCGGCGTTGCTCAAAACTTAAACGGGATATTAAGCAAGGCCGCCAGCGCCCAACAATCAGCTGCTCAATCTGCCAATCAATCCGTAAATCAGTCGATGAGTCAATCAATGGTTCAAGTCGAAACCTCTATAAGCGCTCAAGTTTCAGTTCAAATAACCAATCAGGATGGAAAGCCCCAGGAACACCAATTCCAACAAATTGATCCTCTCATAATCGATGTCGATAAAAATGGCTTTGATCTGACCACGGCGGAAGACGGCGTCAGTTTTGATATAGACGGTGACGGAAAAGAAGAAAAAACCGCCGTTACCAGCGGTGAGGACGGAATGCTCGCGCTCGACAAAGACGAAAATGGCGTAATAGACAATGGAAAAGAACTTTTCGGCGATCAAAACGGGGCCAAAGACGGATTTGAAGAACTTTCAAAATATGACGACAATAAAGATAACGTCATAGATGAAAACGATAAAGCCTTCAGCAAACTTCAAATTTTAAGATATAAAATGAATCAGGAAAAACAGATGGTTCAACAATTAGTCTCACTTAAATCCGCTGGAATAGTTTCAATCGACATTTCAAAAATTTCAGCCGTCAATGAAAGCGTCAACGGAAATCTCATAACGCATAAAACGGGAGCTTATAACGGCAGCGGCGGCGTCACGAACATCGGAGAAGCATATTTTCAAAACTATAAAATATAAACATATTTCATAAAATTTAATAAAACTCATAAAATAAAAGTGCTTTTGTTATCAAAGCACTTTTTATTTTTAATGTGATTTGTTATAATTAATGCTGACTGTAGTTATAAAGTTTATATTGTCTTTAAATATTTTTTCATAAAAAAGCGAAGAAAAATGCCGGACATTGAAAACACTGAAAAAAAAACCGGAAAAAAACGTCCGAAAATAGCCGTTGTCATAGGCAGCGGCGGAATCAAACCTATGGCGACGATCCCGCTTTTTGATTTTCTCGACGAAAACAACATAAATATCGACTGGCTTTTCGGATGCAGCGGCGGCGCCATAGTAGCCGCGATGCGCGGAGCGGGATACAACGGAAACCAGATGCGCGATATCATATCAAAATATTTAAGCAAAAAACTTTTTTCAAAAATCGATTACAGGACGCTTCTGGGCATAGCAAAACTGCCGTTCGGGCGGTTCAATAAAACATGCGGCATTCTAAAACCTCAAAATCTCATAGAAGTTTTGAAAATTATTTATAAGGGAATGAAGTTCGAGGAACTTAAAACGCCGACGTTCATTCAGGCCACCGATGTCGAAACGGGCGAGGGTGTTACTCTCAATACGGGCGACGTGGCCGAAGCCGTTTACGCTTCAGCCGCTCAATTCCCTTTTTTCCCGCCGTATTGCGTCAACGGAAAATGGCTCGTGGACGGCGTTTACAGTTCGCCCCTCCCGGTTCTGGAAGCGGTCAAAAAAGGCGCGGACATAATCATAGCCGTCGCCATAGAACAGCAGGTCAAGCTTAAATCGACGAGCTTCATAGAATATTTCCACCACTTCATAAGCCGCAGCTATACATCGACGCAGAAAAAACAGATGGCGCTCGCTATAGACATTCACCACCACGAGATCGTAATAATAAACATCCACTTCGATGAAGTCATAAACATGTGGGACGTCGAAAAACTCCCGCTCATAATGGAAACCGGCAACAAGATCATCGAGCGCAAAAAAGAGGAAATATTGTCGGCGATCGAATCGTTCGACAGCTTAGTGCAATTAAGCTGATTTTCACGACAGCTCTGAAAACGCATCAGCCGGCCCGTTAAAGCTAAAAAATTTATATTTGCTATTATTTTGAAAACACGCTCGACCGTCTCACGCAATTTTAAAATAAACTTTTACCATAAATTTTGAAAGGACGTTAAATTGAAGATAGAACTTTCAATATCCAAAACAGACGATATCGTCGTCATCAGCCTTGCCGGAAAATTAGATTCCAGCAATTATCTCGAGGTCGACGAAAAATTCAACGGCATAATCACCTCGGGCGAGAGGAAATTGATGATCAATTTCCTGAAACTCGACTACATCAGCAGCGCCGGACTTCGCGTGTTTCTCGCTGTCGCCAAGAAATTAAAGGCGGTCAATGGAAGATTCGTTTTCGTCGGGATGCAGGAACATGTCCGCGAGGTCTTTGACCTTACCGGACTTTTGCATGTTTTTACGTTATGCGACAGGGAAGAGGACGCCATAAAGAGCCTTAACGAATGATGTTTGGATTTTATTCCTCGTTCAACTCGTAATTGAGCGGCATCACGAATTTTATGGTTTCGCCGCTATTTTTAGGGAACGGCAAAAACGGTTCGCCTGATTTAACCGCGGCGACGGCCGAAGCGTCTATCTCATCGTTCCCGGAAGACCGGTCAATCCCGGCGTTTAAGACCTTTCCATTTTTAGCTATCTCAAAACTCAGCCTGACCTTTCCCTCGACGCCTAATTTTCTGCATCTTTCGGGATATTTCACGCCTTTTTTTATTTTCTCGCTCACTATCGATTTAAAAAGCTCGACACGGTTCAATTCTATCGAAGGATCGGCATTCCCATCCGGAGAACCGGCGATATCCGATCCGGTATTTCCGTCTCCCGACATATTTCCGTAAACGGCCGGCCCGGATTCTCCGGGAACCGAATTCATTCGCGCCGAATTTATCGGTTGCGAAGCCGTTACAGCCGCATCTATTTTATTTTCAGGCTTTTTTTCAACTTCGGTTTTCCCGTCCTTTTCCTCGATCTCCGCCCTGGCTTTTAATTCCCTGTTTTCTTTCTCTTTTTTTTCGGCTTTTTTCGGCTTTTCGGCTTTCTTTTTATCTTCCAAAACCTTCTTTTCCGCTACGGTCTTCTTTTCGGGTTTTTCAGGAACAGGCGGTTCTGTTTTTTTCTCCGCCGGTTTTTCCGGAAGCTTTGGAACTTCAGGGATATAAACCTTTGCCAGGTCATATTTCCGCTTTACTAAATTCAAATTATCGAATATATTCTTTTTGATCTTGTCCATATCAACGCCGTCTATCTTTTTTGAGGCGTCGTAAGTATTGCCTTTCCGGCCGGTCAGCGAAACCTTAAATGAAAAAGGCATTCTGGCGTTTTTTTTCAGGTCTATAGCCTCCTGATTTACAGTTACCGCGCCATGAACATAATTCAGAGCGCAAAAAAATAACAGCAGATGAGCCATGAGCGAATAAATATACACAAAAATTCTAAATCTTATATCGGCCCTGTGATTTCCGATCATTTTAAAGCGCCAGCCTCCGTCCTTAAAACGACTTCGGTTATATTATTTTTCTTGAGCATGTCAAGAACGCTTACCACGCTCTGATAAGCCGAAGCGGCGTCGGCGGAAACGGCGTAAACTTCATTTGTCGCGGAGGCTTTCCTCTCGCTTAAATGCTTTTGAAAAAGTTCTATTTCCATCGTGGCGCCGTCTAACATTATCTCATTCGATCCCAACACCACTATTTCGCGCACCGACGGGTCTTTCGTATCTGAAACTTCTTTCGCGGCTGCTGTTTTGGGAAGCGTAACGCCTATGTTATCTCTTGGAATATAAGGCGCGGCGACCATGAAAATTATAAGCAGAACGAGCACAACGTCCGTGAAAGGCGTTATGTTTATGCCTACTATAAAATCATCGTTATCTTTTTTACTCATTATTGCGCCAGCCTGAAATTAAATTTGATTTCAACTGAAGAAATTGTTGTATTTTTTTAAACTTACAAAGTTATAAAGCCGGTCTTCCGGTAAATTCAGCATATTGTTTTATCGATCACTATAATTTGTATTACTTGCCCGCTTCGATATATTTTAACTCGTTATTGAGCTTTTCAACGTACGTATCCTTGCCGCTTTGAACTATCTTTATCTTAGAGGTCAGGTGATTATAAAGAAAAGACGCCATTATCGCGAGCAGAAGCCCGGCCGCGGTAGCCACAAGCGCTTCGGATATGCCTTTTGACACCACGGCGAAATTGGACGAGCCGCTTTTTGCGATCTGCGCGAACGCTTCCATTATGCCGACGACGGTCCCGAAAAGGCCTATATACGGTGAAAGAACGGCGATAGAGCCTAACTTTGATATCGAAGCTTTTATCTTTTCGATCAGCGCGTCGGTTTCGATATTATAATTGAAAATGAGATTGCTTACATTTTTATTCAAAGGGATACTTTTCTCGGAAAGCATCGTTTCAAACAAAAACTCTATGCTGATATTTTTTTCAAATATATAAGATATCACGGACTTAAAATTTTGATTTATCTTATTATTTAAAGAGATCACGACCCATAGTTTTTCGAGATAGAAAGCCAGCGAGAAAGCGGACAGCGCCAGAAGGAATTTTATCGTGAAACTTATATTGGACATATCAACCGTATTCATAACATCACGCCCTGAAATTTAAATCAATTTGGAAGCTCAGGCAAAGCCGGAACAAAAAGACCGGACGGCAAGTAAAAAACATGGGTATTATAAAATAAAACAAAGGCAATGTCAATGATCGAAATTCGCTCCGCCTCTGACAACCTCGTTAAAATTCTGTTTTTTCAGGGCCTTATAAAAGCAGGCCCCCGCTTTTATTTAAAGCGAGGCCATGCATATTAAAAATGATATTGATATTTTATCGCCGGTCTTATCTATTTAGCGTCCCGGATCTCGAGATAAACAAGGGTCTGATTTAAAAGCTGATAGGCTATTTCTCCAAAAGTGATAGGACCCGTCATTCCGGGAGTTTTCTTTCCTTCGAGTTCGGAATATAAAAAGTTGAGAATGCAGTTGCATGAAAACGCGCTTGTCGTCTGAAGGCCGGAGATAGCTTTTGTAAACGCTGACACGTAATCGGCCACGGGTTTGGCTATCTTATATTCGACCTCCGTGAAAACGGGAGCGTAAAAATTGACCATGCGTTTATCTTTGTCCACCGACTGAAAACTTACGTTAACCATCGAGCCGCAGTAGTCCGCGACGAGGGGAAGGCGGGTATCGATCTTGTTTTTAAGCAGGTACTCGGAAAAATTCTGTTTTTTGCCGTTTATCATGCAGTCATTCGCTGAAAATCCCGTTTTATCGAAAGTGATCGTGTCGCCGGCGCCCTGTTCAAAAAGGTTGATGATGCCTATTACGGCGGTTTTGTCTTTCGGAAGGCTGCAGTGCATGGCTACGGCTTTGTTATCGAAAACTTCGCCGGTTGAACCGCAAAATACCTTTGGAGAGACCTTGCCGAGGTCTTCAAGGTGCACGCCGGATATCCAGCCGAGAATGTTTTTCATGAAAAGGCCTGGAAAATCAGGGGCGTTTTGTGCGTAAGACACGTGGACGCCGCTTAACGCCGGTACGATAACCAGAGAAAAACCATTTTCCGGGGAGTCGGCGGGTATCGATGAAAGAGAGCGTTCGTCATATGAACTGACCTTAACGGTTCCGGCGCATGAAGGGACCTCTAACGCGAAAACCTTTTCGCGCGTTATAACGCCGCCGGCCGCATCCATAAAGTATGGTATCGTTCCCGCGATCCAGCTTCCCCTGGGCAATTTTTTCAATAACTGCTCATCGCCGGCTATAAAAAACTTTTTGCCGGCGTTGATATCTTTGATCAATTCGTCTATATTTTTAAGCATTTTCATTCTCCCTGTTAATTAAATAAAATTTTAATGTCGTCCTGTAAAATATTTTCGAATTTAACGAAAAAAAGATAAATTTCTTCGACCGCTTTTGATACGGTATCTTCGTTGGCGTCTTTACCAAGATTTCTCTTGATCCTGGTCAGGCACATACCGGCTGAAACCGTTTTAAACTGATGATTTATTTTTCCGGTAATGATGTCTTTCCATCTCTGGTCTTCTTTTCTAGGAACCATTTTTTCCCCCCGATTTTTATTATTTGTATAGCAATAATAGTTAACGCCATCAACGTTAAACGCGCCGTTAAAGAATGTTTAAATATGCGCATATGTTAATAATAGCGTCGGACTTTTTCAATGTTTTTTTATGTTGGGATATATTTTTTAAAAAGAACATTTTGTCATTTGCGACATAATGCTGCGTTAAAATTAATAAGATGTAACAACATATAATTTTACCATTGTTTTTTTAAAATTGCAATTATTTTCTGAAAACTCGGTAGTCTGAGATTTTACCCGTCGTTGAAACAAAAAGAGCCCCGCTAAGAAAGCGCGGCTCTTTTTTATATATGCTGGTTTATGAATAAACCCTGTTATATCTTAGTTTATCACTTTATACCTGAAGCCCGTCGAATCAAGGATATATTCGGGCATTTTTCAAACTTATCAAAGAGTTTGTAAAATTGCGCGGGGATTTGGTTTAACGGGGACCACCCAGCGATTAGCGATCAGTTCAATCGACGGTCGTCATTTTGCGGCCGCCCGCGACCTTTTCAAGATCGGTTTCAGAAAGTTCGCCGTTGGAATTGGCTTTATCCATTAATTCGGCGCGCGCCGCGAGAAGATCATCCTTCGAGAAGGTGAAGCCGCTATTTTTACCAAGCCCGATGATCTTTTCGGCAAGAGCTTTTTCTGATTCAGCCTGGTGCGCCTGCATCATTGCCGCGTATTTCTGACGAAACTCTTTATCCGCTTCGATCTTTTTGAACATGCTTTTAACAGTGTCTTTGCTCATAGTTCATCATCCGGTGTGAATTTATATGCGTAATTTTATATTTATTTTCCGTTTTTGTCAAATGGAACATATATTCGATCCGGGCGCTTCTCGAATCGCAAGCGTTCGTTGAAGCCGGTATATCGCTTTTTAAAGGAATTTAAAAACGAGCGTATCATAAAATAAACCGTCATTTGCAATCGACGGTCGTCATTCCGCGGCCGCATCCGCCGGGGCCATTCTTCAATTCGACCGTGATGCTCGTTAGGCCGCAGGCTATTCCGGCGGTGATAACGCTAAATCCGATAATGACTGCTTTTCTGACATCGAAGCCCTGGCCGCCCGCGACCTTTTCAAGATCGGCTTCAGAAAGTTCGCCGTTGGAATTGGCTTTATCCATTAATTCGGCGCGCGCCGCGAGAAGATCATCCTTCGAGAAGGTGAAGCCGCTATTTTTACCAAGCCCGATGATCTTTTCGGCAAGAGCTTTTTCTGATTCAGCCTGGTGCGCCTGCATCATTGCCGCGTATTTCTGACGAAACTCTTTATCCGCTTCGATCTTTTTGAACATGCTTTTAACAGTGTCTTTGCTCATAGTTCATCATCCGGTGTGAATTTATATGCGTAATTTTATATTTATTTTCCGTTTTTGTCAAATGAAACATATATTCGATCCGGGCGCTTCTTGAATCGCAATCGTTCGTTGAAGCCGGCATATTGATTTTTACCGGATTTTTTATTCTTACTATTTTTTGATTTTACTGATATTGACAAATATTATTTTGCATGTATAATGTAAAAGCGTTGATTGGATTTAAATATTAACATGGGGTGAAAAATGCTCGGATCTATCGCTGGCGACATCATTGGCTCGGTATATGAACACGACAATATAAAAATTACCGAATTTGAACTTTTCGGCCGCGAGTGCCGGTTCACGGACGATTCGGTTCTAACGACCGCGACGCACAATCATCCGGAGGGGCTACCGCTTCGACGTCAGCTGCCAGGGCTCGGTCCCGCAGGCGATAAGGGCGTTCATCGAATCGAAGGATTTTGAAAGCGCGGTGAGGCTGGCTATTTCCATCGGCGGAGACAGCGACACGATAGCGTGCATAGCCGGGGGAATAGCTGAAGCTTATTATAACGGGATTCCGGAAGGAATTAAAACGAAAGCGCTGGAAAAGTTAGACGACAGGTTGAAGCGCGTAACGGTAGAGTTTTATGAAAAGTATATTAAAAATTATCATTGTTGCTGAAGAGAATCACCGGCGCCGGAATTTTTACCTTCAAAAGTTCCGGAACTCTTCTTTTTCTTAATCAGCGAGAAAGCGTATATCACGAAAACAACAACTATTCCGAGACATACGAGCGGAAAGAATATCGCCGCGACAGACAGCAGCGTTGAAATTACCGCTTCGAATATAGAGACGATCGAATTTAAAAAACCGCCAGTTCCAGCGGTGGATGCAAGTCTCGTGGCCAAAGTGGCCGTCTGAGTAACGCCCGCCGCGGCTCCGCCGGCTATTATCGCGAGGGTCCATTTCATATATGGATCGAGCCCGGTGATGCATGACGAAGCAAGGATAATGCCCGCTACGACGGCGCAGGGCGATGCGATCGCGTCCAGAAAATTATCGACGACGGGAACCAGATAAGCCAGTATCTCGACGATGGTCGCGACCGAAAAGCATATCAGCGCGGGATATGTGCCGATCCACTCAAAACCGGCGGCGGGTTTTATATATCCGTTCATAACCGCGACGCTCATAATGAAAAAAGGCACGAAAATACGGAAACCGCATGCAGCGGAAAGACCGATACCCATGACAACGCTTAAAAATTCCATCTTCGCCTCCAAATATGCTTTAAATATAACATAATTCGAATTTAAAAGTCAAATTATAACAGTTAACACAAGAAGTAACAAAATTATTTTGTTACGATTACGTGAATTTGCGTGCATATTAAAAAAAGAGCCCTGCTTTTTTAGCAAGACTCTTTTTTTATATGCCGGTTTATGAATAAAACCGGTTATATTTTAGTCTATCACTTTATATCTGAAGCCGGTTGAATCCGTGATCCATACTTCGGGCGCTGAGCTCTGGCGCCTGTTGTTGTCAAAAGACGGGCGCGGGGCTGACCCTGAAGGGCGGCTGTTGTTATTACGGGTATTGTTATTGTTACTATACTGACGGGCGGGACGGGCGCCGGAACGATCATTAGTGCGGTCGAAACGTTCTATCGGCCTTTCCGTCTGGCGCGGGCGCTCTATCGGACGGAAATTATTACGCGGCCTTAATTCCGGCCTGGGCTCGGTATGCATCGGCTGTCTTCCGTTCGCGGGAACTGGAACGGGCATGCGTTCGATATTGAAGTTGCCCTGTTTTTCGATCCTCATGAGATCGTAGAGCTGTTCGCCAACGACGAATGTGAAGGATTTTCCGGTTTTTCCGGCTCTTCCGGTCCTGCCTATGCGATGGGTGTAATCTTCGTCGTCTCTGGGAAGATCGTAATTGATAACGGCGTCGATGTTGTTTATATCGATACCGCGGCCGGCTACGTCGGTTGCGACGAGTATGTTAACCACGCCGGTACGGAATGAGTTCATAACTCTTTCGCGTCTTTTCTGATCGTGTCCGCCGTGGATGCCTTCGGCGGGATAGCCTTCGTTGTTGAGTTTTCTAACGATGCGGTCAACTCTCGACTTGGTATTCGAAAAAACGAGAGCTATTTTTATGTCGTGTTCATCGATTATGCTTAAAAGCGCGTCGTGTTTTTCGACTTCCTGTAAATCGCAGTATTTCTGTTCAATCTTCGGGATCTCCATTTTGTGGTCGGTCGTATCTATGTGAACGGGATTGTTCTGAAAATTCTTCATAAGTCTCATTATGTCGGGATTCATCGTAGCTGAGAACATAGCCGTCTGACGGTTTCTGGGAGTCTGGCCAAGGATGGTCTCCATATCTTTTCTGAAACCCATATTAAGCATTTCATCGGCTTCGTCAAGAACTACGAATCTGACCGTGTCGAGCTTAATGGTTCCGCGTCTCATATGGTCCATAAGTCTTCCGGGAGTTCCAACTATTATCTGAGGCCTTCTCGTGAGCGCGGCGAGCTGGCGGTTTATTTCCTGGCCGCCGTAAACGGTCGCGACCGCGATGCCGTAATAATATTTGAAGAGTTTGCGGAATTCTTCAGTTACCTGTATCGCGAGCTCTCTCGTTGGGCATATTACAAGCGCCTGAAGGTTTTTGTTTGTAAGATCGATGCGTTCAATGATCGGAATAGCGAATGCGGCTGTTTTTCCGCTTCCGGTGCGGGCCTGTCCGATAAGGTCGCGACCTTCAAGGAGAACCGGCATAGCTTCAGCCTGGATAGGCGTAGCTTCGGAAAATCCCATGTCAGTTACCGCTTTTTTGATGTTGATTGATAGATTAAGTTCTTCGAATGTGGTTTTTTTCATTAAGTTTTTTCACCTTATAAATAAATGCTTCACCAAACGGGATCCGTTAAAACCCGTGGTGTTTCATGAATTTTATAATCGACGCCCATGAAGGCGGTCGAGGTCAAATTTTTTTTTGAAATAAAGGAAAAGGGTAAGGCAGATTCGCTCGTGAACCCTATAATGTCAACGGAGAGACATTTGATTTCATAATCCCGATTTAATTACCGGAGGCGGCTGAAGCACACAGAGGTGCCAGTACAGCGCGCGTTCGGCGCACCAGGATTTTTAAAATTAAAACAAATAATTTACAAAGAGTGTCGGGAATAAAAATATTCCGAAAAATTAACTTAGATTTTAATGACTTTATAAAAATGAGTTTTAACTATTAATGACCTGCAAATATCATAACATAAAAAGCGGCTAATGTCAAGATTTTTCTTTTTATTCACAAGACCAGCCAAAACAAAAATGGGGCTAAAACATCTATTTCATTGGATCTTCATCGGACTTTTTAATTTCAGCATTTCTTCGCAAAAAATCCCAAATTGCTGTCGCCGCAATGGAAAAAAGAGCATAAAAAGCAAACATCATATAAAAAAATTTCAGTTCCGGCGCGTTATCCATCTCTAATAAGGGTTTTAAAACCGGCCCGCCCCCGATCACAAGCCCGATCAATAAGGCGAAAGCAATGAGCGTGGCCAGAGGTATCTGCCATATCCCGTCATTATCAGGTAAAATTTTAATTATCACTGAGATCACACCTGCAAATATACTGAGAAAAACCGCCGC
>CAZJFS010000015.1:0-8947 GCA_964545075.1 uncultured bacterium | reverse complement strand
CGCCGCGAATTATTAACTGTTGCGCGACGAAAGAAACCTATTCATAAAGTCTTTGTGCTCATCGGTTTCTTCAGCAATTTTTCTTACCATTACTTGATATTCGCTGCAATCTGAAACAAACGCATTAACTATATCGCTTTCAACCAGAGAAGATTCGATATCCTTGGCGAATGAAACGACAACCCGGCTGTCATAGTCATTAGCCTCGTTCTTCTTGATCCTGGCATGAAGCAGATCCACCGTCGTTTTAAGCGCCTCATAATTATACTTGCCAAGCGACCATTTTTCAGGATTATTAGTCATCAGTTCCTTCATTTTTTTAAATATCTTAGCGTGAATGCTCTCCTGTGTTGAAATCCCGAACCAGGCGTATTTTTCATCAGGAAATATTTTAGCGCAAAAATCGTAATATTTTTCCAAGGATAATTCAAGGTCGATAAAAAGATCCGCCATTCTGATAAGTTCCTCAAGATGTTTCTGCATTGACATGAAAAAAATCCTCCCTGGTTTTTTATTATACTATTTTTTAAATCATTTAAAAGAGAATTACCACATATAATGCTGTTTGTCAAGCGCCCGCCAAAAATACGATAGGAATACGAAATTTTAATATTTTCAGGACGCGCAACCGTTAAACTATAAGGCCTGCGTCAAATTTGAAGACCGGTTTTCATTACCGCCACGCCACCGGATTCATATATCAATTGATTTTAGCTTTTAATTATAGTAATATTAAAAAGACTGATATAAATTTTCACAAGTTATTTATGGAGGCTAACATGAATCGCAAAGTTTTTTTTATTCCAATTCTATTTTTCATGATCGCATTTAACGGCTTCGCAAAAATTTCCCATGCCGGAGAGATAAATGAATATGTCGTTACAAGCGGAGAGGTAATAGTTTCAACCGATAAAAACATATACGCCGCCACTGACAATATAAGCGTTTCGATAAAAAACGCTTCGGCGTCATTCGCGTATATCCATGCCAACAGCGTGATATGCGTTGACTGCATCGAGCGCCATAATCCCGACGGATCGAAAACGGAACTCAAATACCGCAACCCGGGAATCGATTACGATATCGGACCGCCGTCGGAATTTAAGATCGGCGAAACTTTCACGATCGAATGCACGGCCGCGCATTTCGAAAAGATAAGCGAAGGCGTGTTTTCACAGAAAAAATTAACCGCCGGAAAATACGGCATCAGGATAATTTATCAAATAAGGCCCGCGGGCGGCGTGGGTAAATACAAGTGGCTTTATTCCAACTCCAACGAATTTGAAATTAAATGACAAAGGAATAAAACTGCTTTTCATAACAGGCGTCATCAACCATAACCATATTGGCGCGTATAGACCTTTTATTTTCACAATTCTATCTTGAAAATTTCAGGTCCGCGATTTTTTTATCCGTATGCGTCACGGCGTCGGAAAGCATATTTATAAGTCCGGCGATCATCTTCTTTATTTCAGACCCATTGAATATCGCGGTCTTGTAATCGAGGAAAAATTCTATTTTATCCTTTTTTTTGTTGTCGTAACTGATGTAAAAAGCGAGAGTGTTCGAGGACTCGCTCGCGCTGTAGGATACGGTATCGACGTCCTCGGCGTAAAGATTTTTATAATATTGTATGATCGCTACGGTGAACATATTTTTTATATCGTGTTCTTTTTTTATAAGATAAGGGATCAGAATATCCAGCGGATATCTTTGATGTTCCACCGTTTCGCCGAACGACGAAATGAATTTTTCGACCAGCTCGGAGAATTTCATATCCGGAAACACCTCAAGGCGGTGGGCTATATTGCTCACGAACATCCCGGTATTGTTTTTAAACTCCGGCGGCCGCCCGTGGCAAGCCGTTTCAACGACGATATCTTCGTTATGCGAAATCCTGTGTAAATATGCGTATATAGAGGACATAAAAACCTTGAACGCCGAGCATTTCTTTTCATCGGAATATTGATAGACCTTTTCAGAGATTTCCCTGGGAAATTCATAAAAAATTCTCGATATCGCGCAATCGTCAGTTTCCACGCCGGGTTTTATTTCAAGCGGCAGAGTTTTTCGCGAGTACATTTTATTCCAGTATTTTCTGTCGGCTTTAAAATCTTCGCTTTTTATATACTTTTCTTCGATCCCGACATAATCAAAATACGAAACGAACTTTTCGGCGACGGTTTCCGCGCCTGATTCGAGCTTATTATAATACTCGACGATCTTATTAACGACGGCTACCATGGCGGCGCCGTCGAAAGCTATATGGTGGAGTTTCGCGAAAAAACCTTCGCGGCCGTCCTCTTTTTTTAATATCGCAAAGTAAAAAAGGTCGGCGTCAAAAAATGGTCCAAAGGATTTTTCAGCCTGAGTTTCAATCCATTCGCGGAATTTTTCCTCCCCGCCGGCTCCGGAAAAATCAAGATAGTTTACCCCGGTCTCTTTATATTCGCTGATATATTGAAATGGACCGCCTTTTTTGTCCGCGATACGGATCCTGGCATTTTCATTGTTTTTTATGAATAAATTTATCGCTTTCTTTAAAACATCAGTTTTTATTGAGCGTTTGAAAATAGCCGAAATTAAAATATTCCACATCGTAGTTCCGGGATAATAGTTTTGAAGGTAATAAACCCTTTTCTGCGAGTGTGAAAGTTTTATATATTCAGTTTTTTTTAAACCGATAGAGTTTTGCGACATTTTAATTTCCTTCTAAAAATACCTGTTCTATCTAAAAAAACATCGCCACCCAAGATCGCAAGATCCTGATATGCGTCATATCAGCATACCTTTTCAGCCTGGCCGGCGGAGAGATATTACTCACACTCATGCCGTTATGGCATAGAGGCTGATATTTATTTAAAATATTCGGCGAACGCCGTCGCCGGAAGTTTCACTTCCACGGTGGAACCGGTTTGTATGACGAATTCGCTCATGCCGAATTTCGTGGACCCGCCCCAATCGTATGTATAGCCGAGCCTCGTGAACGGAAATTTGCTGCCGCTGTAATATGATTCATATATCTGCTGGTTGAGCCAGTTGATATATTCCTGCGATGTTCCGGGCCTGTATGTGGTTTCAGCGACGGTGTCGTCTATTTCAGGGTCGGGCGACGGCCTGAAGAGCGAGGACGGTTTTACCCATAGCTCGACGCAGTAATTATAACCGGCGTCGGGCAATCCCAGAAATTCTTCCACCCTTAAATTTAAATTGGAATATGTCGAGTTTTTAACGGCGCTTTTAAGCTGGGGCGCCACCGTAACGAATGACTTCCATTGAATATTAATTTCCTTGCCGGCCGGACTGTAGGTCGACTCCCTTCCGGGCTTCATAACCGAAAGGACGGCGATCCTGGTATGCGACGAATCCCATACGAGATTTTCATTGGTGGAATATATCGCGATAAGATTATTATAAACGTCCGTTTTCATCATCGCGTCGGTTACGGCGGAGTTGTACTGCTGGGCGAGAGTCAAAGATTGAACGACGGCTGTATCATCATCACTGAATATACCGCTGCAGGCACTAAAATTCAGCGATATTAAAACCAGAAGAATAGCCAGATAGATTTTTTTAAAAGTCGTGTTCATAAAAACCCCTTTTATAAAATTTTTGTAAATTACCCTTTTACGCTAAATCTCGTTTTTCATTATCGCGTCGGTTACGGCGGAAAGCGCATAATCCGAAATACCGTTTTGAATGATTATACCAAGCTTTAAATTTTTTGTAAATTTTTATCTGAATTTTTATCCAACTTTTTTCACGTTTTATGCTATAATCATACTCATAATTTTTCTATCGTTTCCGCCGTCTGGCTTTTCCGGAATTGTTCCAGCGCAACGGCGCGGCAATAAATTAAAATATTATAATATAAACAGGAGAATACTGATGAAAAAGAATTTTTATGTCATAATGATTATCCTCGCTTCTTTATTGATATCCGTTACCGCCGGCGGCGCCGGAATTTTGAAGGAAAGCTGGCTGGCCTATGAGCGCAAAGGCACGATCTTCGGATACGAACACGTCAAAATGAACGCGGACGGCGCCGATAAATTGAAATACGATATCGAAAGGGGTTATAAAATAGACGTCGTTGGCGTTTCACAACAGGACATAAAAGAAAAGGGCGTTTTTATAACCGATAAGAACTTCGTTCCGGTATCGTTTGAACTTAAAGATAAATTCAAGGTTAAAACGTCCATGATCACCGGGTCCGTCGCGGACGGAAAACTAAAGGTCAAATACGACGATCTTTCCGGCGGCGTGAACGAAATTTCTTTCCCCTTGAAGGATCTGTATTTTGAGGTAAATATCCCAGATCTTATAGCAAGGAGAGCTTCCGAAAAGAATTTTTCATTCAATATATTCGATCTTCATAATATTCGTTTTGTCGCGGTCAAAGTTTTAAAAGACAACAAGGGCACCGTGGAGGCGGAAGTCACGATGCGCGGAAATATGCCGGAAATCATGGAAATAACCGCGGACGGTCGCGTTATAAGTTCAAGAAGAGCCATTGAAACCCTCAACAGGGTCGATAACAAATCGTACCAGACGGACGAAAAGGTCGTTGGAAAATTAAAAGCCGTCGCCAACGACGACTCCGATCTCACGATCAAGATCGATAAGAATACCGGAAACGTAAACAAGGTAATAAAAGCTAAAGTGGCCGTCAGATGGATGAACATACCGGCGGAGGATTTCGCTCTCATCGATAACCGCCAGACGGTAGTTTCTCAAAAATGCGAGGCTGGCCGTTATGAGGTGACTCTCGAACTGAAAAAAACTTTTCTCGATACCGCTCCGGTTGCAATCGCGCCTCCGGCGGTTGGGCTGGAGAAATATATCGGCGAATCAGAATATATTATCACTTCGGATAAAGACGTGATAAAACTCGCGAAAAAGCTCGACGCCGGATCATCCGACGCGGTAAAGAGCGTAAGGAACATTCTTAAATGGATCAAGGATAACATAAAGACGAATTTTATCGCCGAAACCCTTTCGGCCCCTGAAATACTGAAGAAGAAATGCGGAAAATGCAGTGAAAACGCCATATTATTCGCCTCGCTCGCCCGCGCCCTTAAAATCCCGGTAAAAATATCGCTCGGCGTTTCAAATACCGGCGCGATGTGGATGGGACACATGTGGAACGAGGTTTATATAGGCGGAAAATGGATCGCGGTCGACCCGAGCACGGGCGATTTCGTTTCAGGCATAACGCACATAAAGTTTATCGATTCCGATACCATCGACGGCACCCAGAACGTCAGAACCAAACTCATAGACAATCTTGACATATCCATTATCGATTTTGAGAACGAACCGGCAAGAAGCGATATTAAATCAGGAATTAGCGGAAATACTTATACGAGCGCCGAATATAACTGCCGCATAAGCGTTCCGAATAAAAAATGGAAGCTCAAGGAAGATAAGATCGGAAACATCATAACGGTTTCAGCCAAACCTGGCGAAAACGAAGCCGTGGATTTCGCGATCGTCATGTTCTCCGTGCCGCAAGGGCTTTCACCAAAAACCATCCTTGACGGCAGAATTTCCGCTCTCTCCGGAAAGATGAAGGATTTTAAAAAGATCTCGGATGGCGAAACGAAAATAGCCGGCATTCCGGCCGTGCGCATAAGGTTCAGCCAGACGGCCGGCAAAATAAGGACTATGACTATTATAAATGAAAACACGATACTTCTTCAAAATACCGAAGGCTATCTCTTCGCGTGTATCGCGCCCGAAACCGAATATAATAAATACGAGGCCGATTTCAAAAAGATGATAGCGAGCTTTGAGCTGATAAAATAAACAATACAAGCTTACGGGATCGAATTTAAGCGTATGTTCGAATATCTGAAAACGTTTCTTCGCCGGATGCTTTAACATTATGATAATAATATATCGGAATAATTTGCATTTGAAAATTTAAAAAAACGCATCTTGATAGCATAATTTTTTTAAATTATTTGAACCTTTTGCCATTTTCTGGGATAATGTATGGCATGAAAGAAAAAGCGAAGAAATTATATCTCGGATACATCGACGGCGAACTCAGCGATTTTGAGGAACTCGTGAGGCTCATAACCCCGAGGTTCTATAGAATGTTCCGCCACCTCGGAGCGGACGCGACGGACGCGGAAGATCTTTGCCAGCAATTCTTTCTTGACATACATAGGTTCAACCATAACTATTCGCGGGAGCGGGATTTCATGCCCTGGGCGTACGCGGTGGCGCGAAACATATATTTCAGGGAATACGGCCGCGCGAACAGGGTCAAGATCATTCCGCTTCACTCATGGATCGCCGCGAAAGAGAAACCTCTGGATGAAGAAAACACCATCTCTACTCTGCTTTCTAAATTATCTGACGAAAAACGAATAGTTTTTGAACTGAAACATTTTCAGGAGCTTAAATTCAACGAAATAGCCGAAATTTTGAAAATTCCAGTTGGCACGATAAAATCCAGGATGTTCGCGGCGGTTTCAGAACTCAGGCTGATACTTGAAGGAGAAAAATCATGAAACATCCTTCCGATGAATCGATAATAACTTTTTTATATAACGAGGCCGAAACGGAAGAGATCCGCTGGATCGAATCGCACATGGCCGAATGCAAAGATTGCGCGTTAAAGATAAGCGCCATGAAAAAAACTATAAACGCCATGAACGGACTTAAAGACGAGGAAATTCCAATTTTTCTGGCGGATAAAATTTCCACAGGATTTGAAGAAGATGATCGTTCGGCAATAATTAAGAATGATGAAATATCCGGCAACAATAGACCCAAAACAGGCACGGTACGCCGGAAAGCCTCGAATTCAAAAACGACCGGTGCTAAAACAGACGCCGTTATAAAAAATGAAGGCGCGGCGGCATCCGAAATAATGACGCCAGGCGAACTCGCCGATTTTTTAAAGATCCCGCTCGCGGGTATATATGATCTTCTCTCCGATATTCCTTATTTGACCCTGGCCGGCCAGATCAGGTTCCGCAGGAGCTCGGTTGAAAAGTGGCTCGAGATTCGCGAGAAAAATCCGGTTACGCCGAAACATGCGTTGCGCGACCTGGACGATTCGCCGAAACTCTGGCGCAACGTGGTTTAATAACAGGGTGGAGTCAATTTGGTTTCTTTTTTATCTGATCATCATTAAGATTGAGGGCTGAAAAAATTTCAGATAATTAAAGAACCTCTAAATTTAAGGAGGATGTTTTATGAATAAAAAAATACTCGCCGATTTTTTCAGACATTTCTCGCAGCTTCTCACGTCCGGGGAACAACTGATCGACGCGCTTAAAAAATGCAGAAAACATAGCTATATGAAGGACGATACGGAATTCGTCGATTATCTGATAAAAACCGTAAGCGACGGAAAAAATCTCGGCCCCGCTCTTTTAGACATAGGATTTCCGCGCGATTACATCGGATATTTCAACCGGGGCGAATGGGAAGGCCGTCTCGACCGGATGACTGAAGAGCTTTCAAAAGCCCTCGAAGCAGACGCCTTGATCGACCCGGCGCTTGAACTTACGATCGCGGGATCGGAAAAACTTAAAATCAACGCGAAAGATGACGAGGTTATATCCGTCGTAGATAAATGGCTCAAGGAATGCGCGACGTTAAACGCCAGCGACCTCCACGTAATTCCGGTCAAGGGCTGGGGCGCTCAGATAAAATATAGAGTAAACGGAATACTCCGCGAAGTGGCCGGCATCGACCGAGACATGCTCGCGAAAGTCACGGCCCGCGTAAAATTCATGGCTTGCCTGGACCTCGCCGAAAAAAGGCTTCCGCAGGACGGAAGAATGCTCATCAAGGTCGGCGGAAAAGAGCTGGACCTGAGAGTTTCGACGGTGCCGGTATTTCTCGGCGAAAAAATAACGATAAGATTCATCAATAAAACGGAAACGGTCATAGGACTCGATAAACTTCGCTTTTCCGAAGAAGAGATTGGATCGATCAAAAAAATGATCGCCAGGCCGTACGGCTTCATCCCCGTGACCGGCAGGAGCGGCTCCGGAAAAACGACGACGTGCTATTCGATGCTATACGAATATATAGGAAAGGGAATGAACGTCGTTACCATTGAAACGCCATTTGAAATGCTCATAAACGGCGCCACTCAGATCGCGCTCGATCCCTCGATAGGGTTGGATTACGCCGCCGCGATCAGAACGGCCCTCAGAACGGACCCGGACGTCATATTCGTCGGGGAATTTCAAAACAAAGAGATCGTAGACCTTGCGCTTAAAGCCGCCCAGACCGGACATGTCGTAATAGGCCAGTTCCATTCGCAGAATATATTTGAATTAATAGATATGCTCGTCAGAATGGAAGGCGTGGAGCCATCGATGCTCGCAAATATTTTAAACGGCGCGATCTCGCAGGCTCTTCTTCGCGTGCTTTGCGACTGCAAAAAAAAGGTTAAGGCAGTTTCCGCCGCCGCTAAAAAACAGGGACTTTCATCGATATATCAGTCGGCCGGATGTGAAATATGTTTAAATTCAGGCTATAAAGGCAGAGCGCCAGTGTACGAGGTCGTCACATTCGACCGCGACATGAAGGAAGCCATAGCCTCTAAAAATATGGTTGAATTTAAAAAATTAATAACTACGTCGCTTGAAAAACGCGCAATAGAACTGGTAAAGCGAGGCATCACTTCATTCGAGGAAGTTCAGAGAGTTTTCGGAATAATATAAATAGCCCGGCAATATGCCGAAATATTGCATGAAATATCCTGTGAATACACGGAGCGTCTTGTATTTTCAGGATATTTTCTTTGTTATGCCTGTTTTATCCATATAAAAAATTTTTAAAATCAAATAGCCGGCTTTTCAACTACGGTCTTATCAAGTAACGATCCGGCTGAAACATTCTCGACGCCGTAAATTTTTCTAAAACACAAATAAAAAAGAAAATCTGAAACTTTTATCCGGGGGATATAGTATAA